>NZ_JAKKSJ010000003.1:0-202495 GCF_025653365.1 Shewanella sp. SW32
AGCAGTGGAAAAAACGATATGGTTATCATCGCCGTTCAATCTCAGAAACCGCCATGTACAGGATAAAACAACTGCTAGGAGGCACGTTGAGCATGCGGAATTATAACGCTCAGGTGGGAGAAGCTTACGCGATGATTAGGGCTTTGAACAAGCTTACTGGGCTAGGTATGCCTGAAACCCACTATGTAGCTTGATATTTGAACAATGATGAGAGTTTTGTTCGCTGACTCGATTTAGGAAACAAAGCCTCATTTACTCTCAATTTGATTTGGATTTACAACATTGGCACAACAAGTGCAATAGCACTATCAGTGTCAATAATAAATCAATATCAACTACCCTGAGAGAATTAGAATGATTAAAGGAATCCTAGTAACAGTTACTCTATTATCTTCAATTGGCTTTGTAGCAAATTCTGCAGCACTTGAAGCGACTTCCAATTCTGGACAAACATCGCTTGAAGCTACTGGTCATCCTGCGGTCAAATTCAAACCACTCGAAGTTGCTGGCCATCCTGCTGTGAAGTTCAAATCACTTGAGGTCGCTGGTCATCCTGCAGTCAAATTCAAACCATTCGAAGTTGCTGGCCATCCTGCTGTGAAGTTCAAATCATTTGAGGTTGCTGGTCATCCTGCAGTGAAATTCAAATCACTTGAAGTTGCAGGTCATCCATGCGTGAAGTTCATTAACTCTGAAGTTGCATAACATTAATCAGGTTAAGGAGAGTGACTATGTTAAATTCTATCAAAAAAGCACTCGGTTTATCCAAGCCAGCACGTAAAAAAGTTAAGTTGCCTGAAGGCTTGAATCACCTTGAAGTGATTTCTGCAAAAGGTTGGTGGAACTAATTTAAGTTCTGTAGCCATGAGTCTAACTCATGTACAGTGATAGTTAATTAAGTTAGCGCAGCTTAGAAACAATAAAGGGAGCATTGGCTCCCTTTAGTTTTAAGTGAATATAAAAGTACTAAATAGTCATGTAGTCATGTAGTCATGTAGTCATGGAAATTACCTAACAAATTAATAAATTAGCTATTTAATATCCCTTCCTCACTACAACGGATTTTCCTCAAGGCTAAATGACTATGTGTCGTAAAGAGTGGATAAGCCAGAGGCCCGAGCACAAAACCCAGCAGCACCCAATGCTTAACAGTAAAACCTGCGGTAAATGCAGCTAAGCCGAAGTACCAAGCCGAGATTAATGCGATAAACATAACCAGCAAAACCACAAACCACCTCTTTAAAAACAACTAAATAAATCATAAAGGTAGAGAAATTAATTCCTCATTAAAATGCGGATGCTACTAGCGTAGTCTTGGTGATTGATGCACATGTTAAATACGTCATTTTAACGGCAGGATAAAAAGTTTTCCGCACTATGCATAAACGAGCAACACTCATTCATCGCTACGCTCTCAGTACAGAACACGTAACACCGAACTCTCGATAAAGGGCTCGGATTATACAAGATCCACATCCCCAATGTGAACATTTTTTAGGCAAAAGCATGCCTTGTGGCAATAAAAAAAGCGGCAATAACCTGCCGCTTTTTTGTCCAATTCTGATTAACTAAGACCTAGATTAACTATGACTTAGATTCACTGAGACTTAGAAAAAGTGCGCGTTTTCTTGCGCCATGGTTTTTAAGCGCTCACAAGGTTCGAATCTGTTACCGAATTGACTTTGATAACCTTCAAGGATCTTCACTAAGTTCGCGGCGCCTAAAGTGTCAATATAATGGAATGGGCCACCGAGGAATGGCGGGAAGCCAATACCGAAAATGGCACCAATATCGCCATCTCTTGGCGATGCGATAATACCATCATCTAAACAACGCACCGCTTCATTGAGCATTTGTACGACACAACGCTCAGCAACCGCTTTTACATCTTTATTGGTGCCAGGCTTAATACCTAACACGCCATAAACACTCTCATCGACGACTTTCGCTTTCTTGCTAGAGTCTTTTTGGCCGTATTGATAAAAGCCTTTGCCATTTTTGCGGCCTTTACGATCGTCACCTAAAAGCTTGTCGAATGCGGCTGGCGCTTTAAAACGTTCACCCAATTCTTTCTCAAGGATCGGTGAAATTTTTGCGCCCACGTCAATACCCACTTCGTCGAGCAAAGTAATCGGTCCCACAGGGAAGCCAAATTTCACTAAAGCTTTATCCAAATGCTCAACACTTTGGCCTTCGAGTAGTAATTGCGCGGCCTCATTCATATACAGAGCCAGAATACGGTTCACGTAGAAACCCGCACCATCCTGCACCACTATCGGTGTTTTACCTTGCTTACGGGCAAATGCGACAGTAGTCGCAATGGTTTCTGGCGACGTTTTAGCATGGGCAATCACTTCCACCAGCGGCATTTTTTCCACTGGCGAGAAATAATGCAGACCAATCACATTTTCAGGACGCGTCGCCGCCTCGGCGATTTGGCTAATAGGTAAAGATGAGGTGTTTGACGCAAAAATCGTGTGCTCACCACACTCACGCTCAATGTCTTTCACCATTTGATGCTTAAGCGCTAAGTCTTCAAATACCGCTTCCACAACGATGTCGGCATCTTTAACGCCTTTATACTCAGTGGTTGTAGTCATCAGCGCCATTAAGTTGTCACGGGCAGCAGGCGTCATATGGCGGCGCTTTACCCCTTTATCCAACAACTTATAAGCGTAGGCTAATGCATTGCTTAAACCTTTTTCACTGATGTCTTTGACGCGAACGGGGATTTTAGCCTTAGTGGTAGTCACAGAGGCGATGCCTCCGCCCATTAAACCACCACCTAAGATCACCGCTTTCTTCACTTTACGCGGCGTAGCACCCTCAGCGCCGGTTTCTTTCTTCATTTCTGTGGTAGCGAAGAAAATACTGCGCAGCGCTTCAGATTCTTTTGATACCACTAATTCGGCAAAGTGACTCGCTTCGACTTCAAGCCCTTTTTGCATCCCCTTCGCAATCCCTTGACGCACGCAGTCAATAATCTTGGCTGGTGCTGGATAATTACCTTGGGTTTTCTTTTCGACTTGTTTAGTCGCTTGATCGAAAATAATGTTACGGCCAAAGCTCGTGCCTTCAAGTACTTGATTAACTAATGACTTTTTAACAGGTTTCGGTGCACGTTTACCAGCAAGCGCCATCTCAACTGCGGTTTGCAGCAAAATGGTCTGCGGTACAACATCATTCACTAAACCCATTTTCAAGGCTTGTTTAGGACGGATTTGTTTACCGGTCAACATCATGTCTAAGGCGGTGGTAATGCCGACTAAACGAGGCAAACGTTGAGTCCCACCGCCGCCAGGTAATAAGCCAAGTTGAACTTCCGGTACACCGAGCATGGTTTTACCATCGTCGCTACATACCCTTTGATGGCAGGCTAAGGCTAACTCTAAACCACCACCTAAACAGGCACCGTGGATTGCCGCCACTACAGGAATTTTTAAGGCTTCTAACTCATTAAAAACCACATGCCCTTGCTGGGATAAGGCTTTGGCATCGGCCGCCGTTTTACAGGCATCGAGCATGGAAATATCCGCGCCCGCAACGAAAGAATCTTTTTTGCCCGAGATCAGCACGAGTCCACGAATATGAGGATCGCTTTTAATCTCAGCCAGAATCTCACTGATTTCAGGGCCAAACTGTGCTTTTAGGGTGTTCATAGTTTCGCCAGGAACATCCATAGTCAAAATGGCAATGCCGTCGTCGCGGCGGGTTAAATTAAAGGTCTTTTCCATGCCGATTACTCCACTTCCACTATCATAGCCACGCCCAAACCACCGGCCGCACAGGCCGTCGTTAAGCCAGTTCCACCACCACGGCGCTTAAGCTCACGACACACTTGGGTGATTAAACGGGTTCCCGTTGCCGCAAAGGGATGACCATAAGCCAGCGAGCCACCGAGCACGTTAAACTTGCTCATGTCGATTTCGCCAATCGCGCGGTTACGGCCGAGTTTTTCTTCGGCAAATTTTTTCGAAGCAAACATCTGCATATTCGCTAATGTCTGCGCAGCAAAGGCTTCGTGCATTTCAATCAGAGTAAGATCTTCTAATTCCATTCCAGCACGTTTTAACGCCAGTGGCGTCGCGTAGGACGGTCCCATCAGCATATCTTGCCACACATCAATGGCGCTAAAGGCGTAACTCTTAATGTAACCAATAGGTTGATAACCTAAGGCTTTGGCTCGACCTTCACTCATCAGGATAATCGCTGAGGCACCGTCCGTCAGTGGCGTACTGTTAGCCGCCGTCACAGTACCATGCTGTTTATCGAATGCAGGACGCAACTTAGCATATGACTCCAGTACCGAGTTTTCACGGATATTGTTATCACGATCGATAAACTGCTTATACGGCGGTATATGCGCGACCATCACTTCGTCACGCAAATGGCCCGAAGCCCAAGTTTCACTCGCTAAGGTATGTGAGCGGTGCGCTAAGGCATCTTGATCGGCACGACTAATATTGTAGGTTTTTGCCATCTGCTCGGCGGTTTGTCCCATAGACAAGCCCGTTGAGTACTCTGCCACCGCAGGCGGCACAGGTAATAAATCCTTTATGCCTAAACGGCGGAAAATTTGTAATTTTTGCCCAAAGCTACGGGCTTTATTCAGATCGACTAACGCATGGGCTAATTTTTTCGATACACCGATAGGCAATACAGAGGAAGAGTCGGCGCCGCCCGCAATACCGATTTCGATATTACCCGTCATGATAGATTCAGCCACGTTTACGGCAGATTGAAAGCTAGTTGCACAGGCGCGAGTGACACTATAGGCATCGGTCGACACATTCATGCCAGTACCGAGTACGATTTCACGGGCAATGTTAGGTGCAGCCGGCATTTGCACGACTTGTCCATACACTAATTGCTCAATCAGCTTAGGATCGAGTTCAGAGCGCGCCAATAATTCATTGACCACCATTTTGCCCATATCGAGCGCCGATACGCCGTGGAATGCCGTGGCTTGCTTTGCAAATGGCGTTCTTAAACCCGCTACAATGGCGATACGTTCACCCTTTGCGTTCGTAACCTGTTGTCTATCACTCATTTGTCACCCTCTTTATGTGCGCAATCGCTGAGAGATTTCAGGCGGCGCTATCGATTTCCGTGTTTGACCCATTGTTTTACGGCAAAAAACGCCCAATAACAGGTCTGACCATTAAAGTGTGATCTGATTCTAACTTCTTGTCAGCAAGTTTTAAACACCTGTTTGTTTTTTTAACACTAGCCAAACCCTAAGGGAATTCTTTACCATAGCTGTTGTCTATAGCCCACACACGTATTTTCAACATAATAAAACGAGTAGCATCATGCCTTTGAGTCGCTTCCACGCATTACGCACTTACCTAAATAAGGTTGTTTTAGGGCAGCCAGTATTGACCGAAAATCTGCTCATTGCCTTAATTGCCAATGGCCACTTATTAGTTGAAGGACCACCGGGGCTGGCAAAGACCCGTGCAGTGAAAGCCTTATGTGACGGGGTTGAGGGCGATTTTCACCGCATTCAATTTACCCCAGATCTGCTACCTGCCGACTTAACTGGCACAGATATCTATCGCTCGCAAACCGGCACCTTCGAATTTGAAGCCGGACCGATTTTCCACAATTTAATCTTGGCGGACGAAATTAACCGCGCCCCAGCCAAAGTTCAGTCAGCCTTATTAGAAGCCATGGCCGAAGGTCAAGTTACAGTTGGTAAGCACAGCTATAAACTTCCACCGCTGTTTTTAGTAATGGCCACCCAAAACCCATTAGAGAACGAAGGCACTTACCCGCTGCCCGAAGCACAGCTTGACCGTTTTCTGATGCACTTAAACCTTGATTACCCAAACGGCGAGACTGAAATCGAAATTCTGCGTCAATCCCGCAAAGAAGCGCTGACCCACGAATTGCCAACCACTGAGCCGATTGCTCAGGCGGATGTGTTTGCCGCCCGTGACGAAGCCATGGAAATCTATCTCGCCGAGCCACTCGAAAAGTACATAGTCGAAATCGTGATGGCGACCCGTGAGCCTTTACGTTACAGCGAAGACTTAGCTAAGTGGCTTGAGTATGGCGTCAGCCCGCGCGCAACTATTTCATTAGAACGCTGCGCCCGCGCCCGTGCTTGGCTGCACGAGCGAGACTTTGTTTCACCAGAAGACATTCAAGCCGTCGCACCGAACGTGTTAAGACACAGATTGCTACTTAGCTACCAAGCACAGGCCGAAGGTGTCAGCCGCGATCACGTGATCAACCACATCTTAAGTCAAGTTGCAGTACCTTAACGGTGAAGATAAAGGTGAAATAAGATGAGTGACACAGCGCGACTCTCAGCCTCAGTCGATGGCTTGCCGCTTTTTGCCGATGGCTTGCATTTAACCGAGCAAGAGCTGCTGGCGTGCCAAAATATCGCCCGTGCTATGCCTGAGCGTTATAGCCGTGCCCGCGCTAATTTAGCGGGCCATCGCAGCAGCTTAATCAAAGGCCGCGGTATGGAGTTTGCCGAGGTGCGCCACTACCAACAGGGCGACGATGTGCGCACCATTGATTGGCGCGTTACCGCTCGTACTGGCACAACTCACACTAAGTTATTTGTCGAAGAACGTGAGCGCCCTATTTTATTGTTAATCGACTTGAGCCAAAGCCTCTATTTTGGTTCGAGTTTATTGCTGCAATCGGTGCAAGCAGGACACCTTGCGACCACCTTAGGTTGGAATGCGATTAACCATGGCGATCGGCTCGGCGCCTTGATCGCCTGCGAGTCTGAGCATTTAGAGCTCAAACCCCGCAGCCGTCGTCAGGGCATATTGCAATTGATCTCAGGCCTGCGCCGTGTGCACGAAAATCAGCTCAATCATGTTGGCAGTGGCCAGCGCGATCCTGACCATATCCTGCGTGCCTGTCAGCGATTACAACGTATCGCCAAACCCGGCTCCTTAGTTTGGATAGTGACAGATGGCAGCCATTTTAGCCCCCAATGTATCGCGCCTCTCACCGAGCTTAAGCGTCATTGCGATGTGGGCGCCTATCTTATTACCGATCCTCTGCGTCAAGGCACACTGCCGTTACCGCACAACTTTAATTTGCCGGTGCGGGATGGGGATGAGAACTTGGTGCTTACCCGCCACAGTTATCAGGCTTGGCTCGACATTCAGTTACGTCAGCAAAACGATTTTATCGCCATGATGCAACAACTGCGCGTACGCACCCAGCTCATAAATGCGGGTGCTCCCCTAGCCCATCAATTGGAATTATTGCGTTAACTATGGATCCAGCAACAGTGAATTCAGAAATAGCAAATCCACAGGCAACAGTACCTATGCCTTCTACGGCGTCAAACCCAGCCCTTGCACAACTGCAGGATATTATTCATCCCGATCCGATCGGCGCTTGGCCTTGGGCAATCGGTTATTGGCTGGTTTTAGCACTTGTGATTGCCCTCATCACACTCTTAGTTATCTGGCTAAGAAAACGCGCCCGTGACTTAGCACCGAAAAAAGCCGCTAAACAGTTACTTAATCAGCTCGATAAACAAGCGACTTCCTATGCCTCTGACGTCAACAGCATATTAAAGCGCACCGCCATGAGTTACCTCAGCAGAGAAGCAATAGCCTCCTTAGATGGCGAAGCTTGGGCGGCTTGGTTAGACAGCTATTTACCCGAGCATAAACGCCAACGTATCAGCCCCTTATTAGCCAAACGCCATCAGGCAACGCCATTGACCTTAGCTGAAGCCAATGAATTACATCAACTCGCACAGGCTTGGTTGGCATCGAAAGCAAAACTGAGTGCGCCTGAGTCGAATCTTGTTCAAGCTAAGGGCTACATTCAAGCTAGTGGCGACGCTCAAGCTAAAAGCCAAGCGCCAACCCAGCAAACTGACACTGAAAAAGCGGAGGCACAATGTTAACAATTGCATGGCCTTGGCTATTGATATTATTACCTTTACCTTTGATTTTTTGGCGCCAACACACAGTACAAGTGGATGGCGGCCGGCTGCAATTACCCGGAATAAGCCAAACGGGTAAACAAAGCTTAGCGGCCAACACGCGCCAAAGTCGCAAACGCTACTGGCTGATGTGGTGCCTGTTAGTGCTCGCTATTGCTCGTCCTCAATGGCTTGGTGAACCTATCGAACTGCCAAGCCAAGGCCGCGATTTGATGATGGCGGTGGATTTATCCGGCAGTATGCAGATTGAAGACATGGTGGTGAATGGCAAAACCGTCGATCGTTTCACTTTAATTCAGCACGTCGTCAGTGACTTTATCGAGCGCCGCAAAGGTGATCGTATCGGCTTGATCCTCTTTGCCGATCACGCCTATTTACAGGCGCCGCTGACCCAAGACAGACGTTCAGTCGCGCAATTTTTAAAAGAAGCACAAATTGGCTTAGTCGGTAAGCAAACCGCCATAGGTGAAGCCATCGCGCTGGCGGTAAAACGCTTCGATAAAATGGACGAGAGTAATAGAGTGTTGATTTTATTGACCGACGGTTCTAACAACGCGGGCAATATCGAACCAGAGCAAGCAGCGCAAATTGCCGCTAATCGTAAAGTTACTATTTATACGGTTGGTGTGGGCGCAGATGTAATGGAGCGCCGTACACTCTTTGGCCGCGAGCGGGTTAATCCTTCGATGGATCTGGATGAAAACCAACTTAAGCATATCGCTGACGTCACCCACGGCCGTTATTTTCGCGCCCGTAACAGCCAAGAGCTAGACCAGATTTACCAAGAAATCGATAAACTCGAACCTGTGAGTCGCGATCAATTAAGCTATCGTCCGCAGGCAGATCTGTTCTACTGGCCGCTGGCACTGGCATTACTGACGAGTCTGTGGATTGCCTTAGGTCAATTGCCACTCTTTGCAGCGCGCCGCGTTAAACCCTCTGTCGCAACCACTTCACAGGGGAACATCAAATAATGAGCCTACATTTTATTCGTCCCGAATGGCTACTCGCACTAGTACCGCTAGCCTTAGCCTTGTTGAGTTTATGGCGGCAACACGAGAGCCACAGCGCGTGGAATCGTTATATTGCGCCGCACTTAGCCAAGATATTGGTCACCCAAGGCAATAAGAAATCCCGCCGTCCGTTGCATTTATTAGCCTTAACTTGGTTGATTGCGACCTTAGCACTCGCCGGACCTGCCGTTAATAAACAATCCTTACCTGTGTTTGCCGCCGAGCAAGGCCGCGTACTGGTGATGGACATGTCCGTATCTATGTTCGCCACCGATCTTGCGCCGAATCGGTTAACCCAAGCCAAATTTAGGGCAACGGATCTCCTGCGTAATCTTAAAGAAGGTGAAACAGGTTTAGTCGCCTTTGCCGGCGATGCCTTTACTATCAGCCCGTTAACGCGCGATACCGGCACGCTACTCAATTTACTGCCGACGTTAAGTCCTGAGATCATGCCCGTTCGTGGCTCAAACTTAGCGGCAGGCTTGACCCAAGCCAAAACGCTACTGGCTCAGGGTGGGCATATTCGCGGTGATATTATCCTGATGACAGATGGCATAACTGCTGCCCAGTTTGATGAGGCTAACTCGGCATTTAGTGGCACCCAATATCGCCTCGCCGTCGTCGCTTTTGGTACCAGCCAAGGCGCGCCAATTCGTCTATCCGATGGACAATTACAACGCGACAGCAGCAACGAAGTCGTTGTGGCCAGCACTGATTTCGCTCTGCTACAAAAACTGGCCGTGAATAACAAAGGCGTTCTGATCCAGAATCGCACCGACGGTAATGATCTCGCCCAATTACAGCAATGGTTAAGCGATGCTGGCGATGCGAAAGCCACAGATCTTGATGGTGAAACTTGGCAGGATCTCGGTCCTTACCTCGCCTTATTATTACTGCTACCCGCCCTTTTCAGCTTTAGACAAGGAATCGTGGCCAGTGTTGGATTTGTCACTCTTGCTGGCAGCTTACTGATCGCGGCTGCGCCTCAGCCTGCCCATGCCAGTATGTGGGACAATGCCTGGGACAATGTGTGGAAAACCACAGATCAACAAGCGATGCAGGCCTATCAATCCCAAGATTACGCAAACGCCGCTAAGCAGTTTGAGTCGCCCCAATGGCGTGGCAGCGCCCAATATAAAGCTGGTGATTTTGCGCAAGCACTAAAAACCTTCGAGCAAGATAGCTCAGCCCAAGGCCTCTACAATCAAGGCAATGCGTTGATGCAACTCGGTAAACCCGATAAGGCCAAGGAGCGCTATCAAGCCGCGCTTGAGAAACAAGCTGATTTCCCTGCGGCGAAGGCCAACCTTGAACTGGCTGAAAAGTTATTGCAGGAACAGCAACAACAGCAAGGTAAAAACGAGCAACAGGATAAGAACCAAGGTCAACAAGGTGATCAACAGTCTGGCGACCAACAATCCGGTGACCAAAAATCGCAGGATAAACAGCAATCTGACCAAGATAGCGCTCAGAAAGATAAGCAAGATCAAGCGGGACAAAAGTCTCAGGATCAACAGGACGATGCCGACGCGGATCAAAGCCCTGAGCAGCAAAAAACGGATGAGCAACAGTCTGAGCAAGATAAGCAAAATGGCAATGCTCAGGATCAGCAGGATGAAGCCAAGCAGCAAAATGGCGAGCAGGATGCGCAGGAAAATGGCGAGCAGGATGCGCAGGAAAATGAGCCGGTAGACAATTCACCTGTAGAAAATGAAGCTAAGATGCAAGCGCAGGCTAAAGCCGATGCTGAAGAGCAAAAGTCAGCAAAACAAGAAAAGCAAAGCGTTGCCGCCAAAGAAGCTCCTGAGCAAAATGCGCAAGATAAACAAGAGGCTGCTATGAGTGAATCGGTCGAGGCACCGCCAACCAATAGCGAGCCACTGCCCGCAGAAATGCAACGAGCACTGAGGGGCGTGAGTGAAGACCCGCAAGTGTTACTGCGCAACAAGATGCTGTTGGAATATCAAAAACGCCGTCAAAATGGCCAAATATCAAAGGATAACGAACAGTGGTGACGAGACAATTTTTTATCCTGCTACTCCTTGCCATCGGAGTAGCCCATCCCGCCTTTGCACTTAGCAAAATTGAGGCCTCGGTCGATCGCAACCCAGTGATGGAGGGCGAATACTTTGTGCTCAACATCAGTGTCGATGACGAAGTCGATACCGGTAAGCTAGACACATCCGCCCTACTGAAAGATTTTATTGTCGGCCGTACTAGCGTGAGCCGCAGCACGCAAATCATGAACTTCGATGCGGTCAAAGAAACCCGCTGGCAAGTACTGCTCGCGCCAAAACAACAAGGCCAGTTAACCATTCCAGCCTTTAGTATTGACGGCGTCGGCTCATCGCCTATTCCACTCAAAGTGGTCGAAACTGGTAGCCAGCCCGCGCAAATGAACAATCTGTTCATTGACGCCAAAGTCTCGACCGACGAAGCCTATGTTGGGCAGCTCATTACCTACAAAGTGAAACTCTATCTGGCGGTAGAATTACAAAGGGGCGTATTGAGTGCACCAGTAATCGAAGGCGCACAGATCAAACAAATCGGAGAAGATAGGGATGGTTCAGAGATAGTCGATGGCCGACGTTACCGCGTGATTGAACGCACCTATGGCATCATTCCCGATTTGCCCGGCCAAGTGAATATCAAAGGTGCAACCTTTGCTGGCGATGTGCTGGTAGAATCCCAACGCCGCGGCGGCATGTTTGGCTTTAATGAAAGCCGCCCAATGCAAGCAGGCGCGCCCTCACTGACAGTTCAAGTGAATCCTGCACCAACAAGCTTCCAAGGCCAATGGCTGGTTGCCGATTTAGTAGCGCTAAAAGAAAACTTCCCTGAGGATATTAAAAAGTTTACCGTCGGTAGCCCTATCACCCGCACTATTACACTGTTGGCTTCCAATGCCGATGAAAATAGTCTGCCTGATATAGTGCAAACTCTGCCCGATGAGCTTAAGTCATACCCAGAAAAACCTCAGCGGCAGACCTTTGTGCGCGATGCACAAATTGTTTCGCAGTACAGTATTACTTCGGCAATCGTTCCCAGCAAAGCAGGCACCTTTACCTTGCCCGAAATCAAAGTGCCTTGGTGGAATCCGCGCCTTAAACGTCAAGAAACTGCAACGCTGCCCGCGCGTACCATAATCGTTGAAGGTGGTGCTGTCAGTGATACGCCAGCTCAACCAACATGGGAAACCAACTCCGCGGCCGATAAGGGCTGGTCTTGGCTAACCATGGTTTTTGCTGCTCTATGGCTGGTCACTCTAGTCGCTTGGATTATCACCTTAGTCGCTTGGCGCCGCGCCTTAAAAAATCAAACGGCCGCCCAAATTTCAGTAAACTCTTCAATCAGTTCAGCACAATCAGTGACTGCCTCCGGCTTGAAAGGATTAGAGCAAGCCTGCGCCAGTGGCGATGTGAGTCGAATTATGTTGCAATTGCAGCGATATTTCAGTGAGTTACAGCAAACGCCTATGACATTAGATAAGATTGCTGAGCAGTCACCACAACTGGCAGCAGCGATACAGCAACTGCAAATCAAAGCCTACAGTGCGAAGGCCGATAAGAGCCACCATACTGACAGTGCTAATACGAGCAGTGCGAATTCTAACAATACAAATAGCCACTTAAGCGCCGAATGTACCGCCTTACTTAACGCGGTTAAGGCCTGTGAGCATAAACATTCAAACCCAAAATCAGCACCATTAAGCCCACTGAATCCTAAATAAATGATGGGGTTAATGACAAAGAAGCGAGTGCTACCATGCTAAATATTCCGCCAAAAAGCCCAAAGATAAAAAATGTTTGCTAACTGGCGCAAGAAATCCGTCGAGCCCGCGGTCTCTTCTGACATGCTAAGCAAACAACGACGATACAACAGCCTAGTCATGGCGCTACATGCAGACATTTTCCGCTACGCCTATTGGTTATGCGGCGATAAGCACGTGGCTGAAGACATTACCCAAGAAACCTTCTTGCGGGCGTGGCGCTCTTTGGATTCCCTCAAGGATGATAAAGCGGCGAAAGCTTGGCTGATCACGATTCTTAGGCGTGAAAATGCGCGGCGTTTCGAGCGTAAACAGTTCGATTATTCCGACGTTGAGCAAGATACCTTAGAGGACAATATCTCCAATAGCAGTGAAGAGCAGACCGAGCAATATCTGATCCGTCGACAAATTGGCAAGCTGGATATCGAATACCGCGAACCACTCTTACTCCAGCTCATTGGTGGCTTTAGCGGCGATGAAATCGCCGAGCTGATGGAGCTCAATCGCAACACCGTAATGACGCGTTTATTTCGGGCGAGGAGCCAATTGAAAGAATTACTTGAGAAGAATGATGTGAGAGGTCAATCCAATGGATGAGCTTAAATTTAGACGTCAAGCTTATGAAGATCCTCATAATCAAGATGCTGACTTTCTGGCGCAGATCAATGCAAAGCCAGAAAACCAAGCCCTAATCAATGAGCTTAAAAACCTTGATGCCAAACTGAGCAACGCATTGAAAGTAGATGTGGCTGAGGATCTCGCCGACAAACTCATTTTGCGTCAGCAGTTACAACAGCACCATAAACAGCGCCGGCAAACGTTTTTTTTAGTGGCCATGGCAGCCTCGGTTGCGTTTGTGGTAGGGATCAGCTTCAGCCTATTACGCTTAGGGCCTATTGATTTGGCTGAACATGCACTGGCCCATGTCTACCATGAAGATATTGCCTTGCATGTCGATCAAAATGTCAATTTTAGTCAAGTCAATGCCCAGCTTGCGTCGATAAAAGACTTTGGCAATGCCAAATTTACCCAACAACCGGGCAAAGTGTATTACACCTCTTATTGCGATTTTCAAGGGGTAAAAAGCCTGCACTTAGTACTTCAGGGCGAACAAAGTAAGGTGACACTCTTTATCGTGCCACTCGAGAAACGTATGGTGTTGGATAAAACCTTCGCCGACGGTAAATATCAAGGAATGGGCTTTGAAACGCCCGATGCATTTATTTTGCTAATAGGTGAGGATCAAGCTGACCTTAGCTATATAAAAGACGAAATCAAGAATATATTTATTTAAGACATTGTTATAAATTGCATTTAAAAATCAATCTCCGATATTTTCATGTTATCGGAGGTTAGATTTCAATCACACTTACATCTGCTAATGGGCGCACGTTCAAACATCTGGTAGCATGCTTGCCACTTTTAATAATAAAAAGATGGGAAAAGGCAAGATGACGATTGAAACCCCGATTTTAATCACATTTGTTGGTTACTTAGTATTGATGATGGGCATAGGTTTTTGGGCTTACCGTGCTACCGATACTGTTGATGATTATATTTTAGGTGGCCGCAAAATGGGCCCCGCAGTGACCGCACTCAGCGTGGGAGCATCTGACATGTCAGGTTGGCTGTTACTGGGGTTACCCGGCGCAGTTTACTTAAGCGGTTTAGGTGCAGCCTGGATTGGCGTAGGATTAATTATTGGTGCTTGGCTAAACTGGTTATTTGTTGCCAAGCGACTGCGCATTTATACCCAACTCGCCGATAACGCCCTCACTTTACCGGATTTTTTCGAGAAACGTTTCCACGATACCCAAGGCTATCTCAAGCTCGTTTCCGCAATCACTATTCTGGTGTTTTTTACTTTCTATGCCTCCTCAGGCATGGTCGGTGGCGCGATTTTGTTTGAGAAAGTCTTTGGGCTTGATTACACCGCAGCCCTCGTGATTGGCTCGGCCATCATAGTCGGTTACACCTTTATTGGCGGTTTCTTTGCCGTGTGTTGGACTGACTTTTTCCAAGGCAGTTTAATGCTCATCGCCCTATTGATTGTCCCTTTCGCCGTTTTCGTTCACCCAGAAAGCCATGCAGGTATTGAAACGATTGATCCCGCAATGTTGGCATTGGTCAATGACAAAACCACTGCCATCGGCATGTTATCTTTGCTCGCATGGGGCCTAGGTTATTTTGGTCAGCCACATATTTTGTCGCGTTTTATGGCGATAGGCAGTGCCGATGCCCTGCCCTTGTCACGCCGTATTGCCATGAGCTGGATGGTGTTATCTCTCATTGGCGCGTTAGCCACAGGTATCGCAGGCTCGCTCTATTTCGCCAAAGAGCCATTGGCCAATTCTGAAACGGTATTTATCCATTTAGCTCAAGCGGCGTTTAACCCATGGATTGGTGGGCTATTAATCGCCGCTATTTTATCGGCAATCATGAGTACTATCGACTCACAACTCTTAGTCTGCTCAAGTGTCATTACCGAAGATTTCTACCGTAAATGGTTGCGCCCAAAGGCCGATGATCGCGAGCTAATGATGGTAGGTCGTTTAGGCGTGCTCGCTATCGCTGTGATTGCAGGTGTGATAGCACTCAATCCTGAAAGTACCGTACTTAGCCTAGTGAGTTATGCTTGGGCAGGCTTTGGTGCGGCCTTTGGTCCCGTAGTCTTGTTATCCTTGTTTTGGAAGCAATACAGCCGTAATGGCGCTATCGCCACTATTATTGTCGGCGCATTGACTGTGGTGATTTGGAAGCAACTCACTGGTGGCATTTTTGAAGTATACGAAATCCTTCCTGGGTTTATATTCGCGACTATTGCGGGTATTTTAGTCAGTAAATTCTCTGCTCCAAGTGAAAAAGTAACGACAGAGTTCGAACAATTTAAGTCTGCACTCTAATCTAGATATGCTTCCATATGTTAAAAAGCGCACAAGTGTGCGCTTTTTACATTTTGTATCCTTTTAAATGCCCAACACACCATTACAAACCGTTAACTTCAATTGAAACCCATAGCGGTACCCAAAGCCCTTCATATCAAGCATCTGGCCAGACCATTCAAGCATACTAAAGTATCACTCTTGTTTTAAAGACTTTTAATTAACTGAAAATTAACATATTTCACTTCTGGTCGGACTTGTTGAGGGTACATTGAATCCATAAGATGCCGGAGACTAATAAATGGATTTAAATACTTTCGGCGGACTAGGACCGAATAAAAATCCAATACTTATAAAAAATAGAGAGAATAATAATGAAAACATTCAACAAGACACTCATTGCCGTTTCTGTCGCATTAGCAAGCACACAAACCTTAGCTTCAGGTTTTCAACTAAACAGCCAATCAGCAACGGGTATGGGCCGTGCATTTGCGGGTGATGCGGTTATTGCCGATAACGCTTCTGTGTTATCACGTAACCCTGCTGCTATGGCATTATTCGATAAAGATGCGATCTCCTTCGGCTTAACTTATGCCGATATTACTGTTGATGTTAAAGACGTTAACTTTGCCGGTGGTGCCGTTGACTTAGGCAGCATCGATGACGCGGGTAGCTCTAAAATTATCCCTAATATTTTCTACATCCACCCCATCGACGATAAGTTCGCCGTAGGTTTTGCCGCTTTCTCTAACTTTGGTACCGGTACCGATGCCAGCTCACTTTCAAAGAGTTTACCAGCAGGCTCACCAGCACCTTATGATCTGCTTGGCGAAACAGAAGTAACAACGGTTAATTTTAACACCAGCCTTTCATACCGTATTAATGACATGTTCAGTATCGGTGCTGGTATTGATGCCATTTACGGTGAAGGCCGTTTAACCCGTAACATGGGCGCGACACCTCTGGTTGACGTCGACGCTGACGGTTGGGCGTTTGGTGGTATTGTGGGTGCCACAATTGAGTTAGATAAAGACAATCGTTTCGGTATCAGCTACCGTTTCAGCCCAACAGTGAATGTTAAAGGTGATGTTAATACCATTACATCAACCAATATACCAAATGTTGGACAAGTGGCTGTTGCCACCAGTTTTGATAGTTTAGATGTACCGCTAGCGGATATCTTCCAAGTTGCAGGTTTTCATCAAATCACCCCTAAGTTTGCTCTGCACTATACAGCACAGCACACCCAATGGGGTAATTTTGAACAAATCACAGCTAAAGATGGTGTTGCAACCATTCCAGCTGTTGGAGTGACTCAAGCCGTAGGTGATGTTGCGCTGAAAGAATACCAATGGAAAGATTCATGGTTATTCAGCCTAGGTGGCACTTACACAATCAACGAACAATTCACCGTGCGCGCGGGTTATATGCATGACCAAGGCGTTGTGGACGAAATCAGCTCTATTTCATTCCCAGACTCTGACCGTAACTGGTATACAGCGGGTATGAGCTACCACATCAACCCACAAAACACGGTTGACTTTGGTATCGCTTATATTAAAGGTGAAGAAGTTCACTTGATCGAAAACAGCTCTATCACAGGCATAGGCCCTGTTAATGCGATTACTGAATCGAGTGGTATGTACTACTCAGTTCAATACAGCTACCAGTTCTAAGCTAAACGCTTAACCCCAAAAGCCGCATTTTTTGCGGCTTTTTTGTATCTTAAGCATTTATTGCCTAAAGTTAATTCATACTCCTGTAAACGCAGCTACGGCTATGGCTAAAGTCATTGGACTCGGTGGAATTTTCTTTAAAAGTGTCGATCCCGTTGCCTTGGCAACTTGGTACAAAACCCATCTTCAAGTCCCCATTGAAAACTGGGGCGGCGCCGCGTTTTATCACACAGATAAATCAACTCTTGGCTACCATGTTTGGACCCCTTTCGCCCATAGCACGGACTATTTCGCCCCCTCAGATAAAGGGTTTATGTTCAACTTTGTCGTTGACGATCTAGAGCAAGCCCTAGTACAAGTAGAGCAAGGTGGCGGTCAACCGATTGGGGGTATTGAAGATTCAGAATTTGGCCGCTTTGGCTGGTTTATTGACCCTGATGGCAATAAAGTCGAATTATGGCAGCCAAGCGCCATCCCTCCTGAAAAATAAAATGCTTTAAACAGATATTTCAAAACTCATCTCTCAACATAATCTCCTCTGCCTTAAGCGGCATCTATTCCGAATAAACCCAGTGCATGACTGAGGTTTATTCGGTATCGTAGACTGAGTTCATCTAATCAAGAGATTCTTTTTATGGAAAAAAGTAACATCCTTCCTGCCCTGCTGTTAGGTGGTTTCCTTTGCGCTGGACTTGTTTATGTAGGCCAGACAGCAAGCTCAGCACTATTGCAAATGAAAGCCATGGAACGCACTGTCACGGTAAAGGGCTTAGCGGAAAAAGAAGTCAAAGCCAATGTGGCAATTTGGCCAATCAATTTCACTGAGGTCGATAACAATCTGCCTAAACTCTACGAGACGGTACAGCAAAAAACCGATCGTGTTGTGGCGTTTTTAAAGGAACAAGGCTTTAGCGACAGCGAAATTACTGTCTCTTTGCCTTCAATTGAAGATCGCCAAGCCCAAGGTTATGTCGATCCCAACGTCAGATACCGTTACTCGGCAAAAGTGAACCTATCAGTTTATACCCCACAGATTGATCTCATGCTGAACACCCGTAAGCAAATGATTAACTTAGTAAAAGAAGGTATAGCGATCGCTAGCCAAGATTATGATAATCGCACTGAGTTTCTGTTTACCGATCTCAACTCAGTCAAACCTATCATGGTGCAAGAAGCGACTCAAAATGCCCGCGAAGTGGCTGAAAAATTTGCTAAGGATTCGGATTCTCGCCTCGGAAAAATTAAAAGTGCGAGTCAAGGCCAGTTCACCATTTCAGACCGCGACAGCAGCACGCCTTACATTAAACAAATTCGCATCGTTTCCACACTAACCTATTATTTAAATGACTAAATTTTAGGCTTAATTTGAAGCTCTGAAGCATGAGGAATAAGGCGCTATAGGCCTTATTCCTCATTCCTAAATTAGGTAAAAACACTACATTAAATTTTTCTAATAAATATTGATTGCCTATTGAAAACAACTCCATTAGAATTTTCTCATAAATTACATCTGGGGTGATATAAGTTATGACATCAATTTCTCGTGCTTTTTTCTTACTGCTGGCACTTTCCAGTACTCAAGCTCAGGCTGCCTCAATCGAAACCATCGAAGTCTTAAATAAACCCTATCCGAATTGGGTCACCTTAGACGCCACCATTGAAGCAATAAAAGCAGCGACGGTATCGGCGCAAACCTCTGGTCGTATTGTCAAACTCAACTACGATGTTAACGATGTCGTCCCCGAAGGAGCCGCCCTACTGGAAATTACCAGTAAAGAGCAAGGTGCTGAACTGGCAAGCTTTGAGGCTGATCTAGCCAAAGCGAAGGCTTTAAATGTCGAAGCTCAGGCACAATACAAACGTTATAAAGAGCTATTTCCCCAAGGCGCGATTTCTAAGGGCGCGATGGATGAAGCCACCGCCAATGCTAAAGCAACAGAGCAAGCCGTCAGTGCAGCACAAGCCCGTGTCATCAAAGCCAACGAATCCTTAAAATACACTGTCGTTTCAGCGCCTTTTAGTGGCATAGTCACTGAGCGTTTTGTCGAACTTGGCGAAACAGTAAGCCCAGGACAAGCACTACTTTCAGGGTTTTCCGCGAGTCAAATGCGCGCCATTACCCAAGTACCACAGCGTTACATTAACCAACTTAAAAATTCCCCCGAATTTCTCGTCCGTTTAAGTGATGGGCGTGAGTTCACCTCAACTGATCTCACGATTTTCAGTTTCGCCGATCCTGTCAGCCACAGTTATCAAGTGCGAATTAATCTGCCAGAAAATGAAGCCAATCTTCAACCCGGTACTTGGGCAAAAGCTTCCTTTAAAAATGGCGATCGGGAAAAAATCCAACTGCCCGCCTCTGCACTGCTCACAATGAACGAACTGAGCAGTGTTTACCTTAAACAAGGCGAAGCCTTTGTGCTGACCCAAGTCCGTATCACTGAGCCCTTAGATGGCGAGGTAGAAGTGCTTGCGGGCCTTAAGTCGGGTGACAAGGTGGCCGTTGATGCCTACCAAGTGTTGCTCAGCAAGAAGCAATAAATTCCCTAGCGACTTAAGCTTTGTCGAGGTTGTTTTATGAAACATGCTCCAGTACCACAAACCACACTTGGGATTTCCGGACGAATTGCCGCTGCCTTTCAAAATAGCGCCATCACGCCGCTATTAGCACTTCTCGGGCTCTTACTTGGCTTATTCGCCATTTTGGTGACACCAAAAGAAGAAGAGCCACAAATTGATGTCACCTTTGCCGATGTGTTTATCCCTTTTCCCGGCGCGACACCCACGGAAGTTGAAAACTTAGTCACTCTGCCTGCGGAACAAGTGATCTCCGAAATCAAAGGCATAGATACTCTGTACTCGTTCTCCCAACCCGATGGCGCGCTGATCATCGTCATCTTTAAGGTCGGCGTTGCGCGCAATGATGCCATCGTCAGCCTATACAACCAGATTTATTCCAATATGGATAAATTGCCAAGGGGCGCTGGCGTGGGCGATCCGCTAATCAAACCCCGCGGCATCGATGATGTGCCCATTGTCAGTTTGACCTTGTGGTCTAAGGACAGGCAAGTGTCTGCTGAGCAGCTAACCCATGTCGCCCTTGGATTAGAAACCGAAATTAAGCGTATTCCCGGCACTCGCGAAATTGATACCGTTGGCCAGCACGATATGGTGGCCAACATACGTATCGATCCCGCCAAGATGAACAGCTTTAATCTGACCTACGATAAGTTAAGACAAAGTCTGAATGACAATAATATGGTCTCTATGCCTGCATCCTTAGTGCAAGGCAATCAAGAGATTAAAGTTCAGGCTGGGCAGTTTTTACAATCCATCGACGATCTCAAGCAATTAGTCGTCAGTGTCTATCAAGATAAACAAGGCAAAAATATTCCGATTTATTTGGCGGATATTGCTGAAATCAGCTTAAAGAGTGATATCCCTAAACAGAGCGTTTGGCACGCAGATAAAACCGACATTTATCCCGCTGTCACAATCGCAATTGGTAAACAAGCAGGCCAAAATGCCGTCGACATCGCCGACAGTGTGATTGAGCGGATAGCTAAGGTCGACAATGTGTTGATCCCAGCAAATGTCGAAGTCACAGTGTCACGTAACTATGGCGAAACCGCGGCGGATAAATCTAACACCCTTATTTTAAAACTGATTTTTGCCACCAGCGCCGTAGTTGTACTGGTCTTTTTAACCATGGGCGCACGCGAATCCTTAGTCGTGGGCGTGGCCATTATTATCACGCTGGCGATCACCCTTTTCGCCTCTTGGGCGTGGGGATTTACCTTAAACCGCGTGTCCTTGTTCGCGTTAATATTTTCCATCGGCATCTTGGTCGACGATGCCATAGTCGTAGTAGAAAACATCCACCGGCATATGGCGCTCGGCAAAAAGTCCTTCAGCGAGCTTATCCCAGTGGCGGTCGATGAAGTCGGTGGCCCGACGATTCTGGCGACATTTACTGTTATCGCAGCCTTGCTGCCAATGGCTTTTGTATCAGGCTTAATGGGGCCTTACATGAGCCCGATCCCCATCAACGCCAGTATGGGCATGTTAATTTCCCTCGTTGTGGCATTTGTGGTCACTCCTTGGCTCAGTCGTAAACTGCTGAAACATAATGACCAACACGATACTGCCCAAGCCTCGCACGAGGATGAAGCTGAAACTAAGATGGTGCGCCTCTTTACTCACTTAATTGGCCCTTTCCTGCTGGGTAAAAATGCCCGTAAGGCAAGAGTGGGACTGGCTGCCGGCGTATTTGTGTTAATCGGCATCGCCGTCGCGCTCCCTGTCGGTCAGCTCGTGGTGCTTAAAATGCTGCCCTTCGATAATAAGTCCGAGTTTCAAGTGATGGTGGATATGCCAGAAGGCACTCCCGTAGAGCAAACACAAAGAGTATTGCAGGATTTGAGTCGCTACCTAACAACCGTCCCTGAGGTCGAGCATCTGCAATTGTATGCGGGCACTAACGCGCCAATGAACTTTAACGGCTTAGTGCGCCACTATTTCCTGCGTCACAGCCAAGAGCTTGGCGACATCCAAGTGAACCTAGTGGATAAGAAACACCGCAAGCGCGACAGCCACAGCATAGCGGTATCGGTGCGAGACGAACTGCAGCAAATTGGCGAGCAATATCAAGCCAATATCAAAGTGGTTGAAGTGCCACCAGGGCCGCCAGTGTGGTCGCCGCTGGTTGCAGAAGTGTATGGCCCAAGTCCCGCTATTCGCGAGCAAGCCGCATATGAGATGCAGGCGCTGTTCCATGAAACCAAAGACGTGGTCGATATCGATATTTTCTTGCCCGCCGCCCAGCAAAAATGGCAAGTGATGATCGACCGCAGTAAAGCCAGCCTGATGGCCGTGCCCTACAGCAATATTGTCGACTTGATTGCCACCTCAGTTGGCGGCAAAGATGTTAGCTATTTACATCAAGCCCAGCAAAAACAACCGATACCGATCCGCCTGCAATTAAACGAAGGCGCGAAAGTCGATTTAGAGCAAGTACTGAATATGAAGTTACTGAGCCAAACGGGGCAATCTGTGCCTGTCTCTGAGCTAGTAACCATCAAACGTGGCAAAATCGATGCACCGATTATCCATAAGAATATGATCCCTATGATCATGGTTGTCGCCGATATGTCGGGACCACTGGACAGCCCGCTCTACGGCATGTTCGATATGGCGGGCAAAATCGATGGCGCCGATGGCTTAGGTTTTGATCAGCATTATATTCACCAACCCACAGGGTTAGACTCAGTCGCCGTGCTCTGGGATGGCGAATGGAAGATCACCTACGAAACCTTTAGAGACATGGGTATCGCCTATGCGGTCGGTATGATTGCGATTTATTTATTGGTGGTCGCGCAGTTTAGATCGTATCTGGTGCCGCTTATCATCATGGCGCCAATTCCACTGACTGTGATTGGCGTAATGCCTGGACATGCCCTGCTCGGAGCGCAATTCACCGCGACGTCCATGATAGGCATGATAGCGCTGGCGGGGATTATTGTGCGTAACTCGATATTATTGGTCGATTTTATTAATCAAGAAACCGCATCCGGCGTGCCCTTTGAGCGGGCAGTGATCCACTCTGGCGCCGTGCGAGCTAAACCTATCATGCTGACTGCATTTGCAGCCATGATAGGGGCATTGTTTATTCTTGATGATCCGATTTTCAATGGCTTAGCGATCAGTCTGATCTTTGGTATTTTTATCTCGACCATACTGACCTTAGTTGTCATCCCTGTGCTGTACTACACGGCCATGAAAAACCGTATGAATACTGTTCAGATATAAACACAAACACAAAATTAACCACAACAAAGGCCATCACCAAGATGGCTTCAAGGAGTAAGGTATGTCATTAGAACGCAATATTATGGCTTTTGCCGGATTTATGGTGTTACTGTCACTGGTGTTAACCGCCTATGTGCACCACAACTTTCTGTGGTTAACCGCATTTGTTGGCGCTAACCTATTCCAAAGTGCTTTTACCGGTTTTTGTCCTGCCGCCATGGTTTTACGAAAATTGGGTGTAAAATCAGAGGCTGAAATTGCTAAACAAAGCTAAGCCACATACAGTCACTGCTTAAGAGTTAAAATAAGAGATAAGAGATAAGAGTTAGGTGAGCAAGTACACGCTTGGCCTAATACAAGCGTGCCAAAAAGCCGTCAAGGAGAGATAAAGTGACCCACAACCTCGTAACCCGTGGCCAAAGCCTAATGCGCTTAGCCCTATTAAGCTTGCAATCACTGGTACTCATGCCACTGCTGCTAATGCCCATGATAGCCAGCGCCGCCGACCAAGATCCTGCAATCGCATGGGATAAAATTGCCGCAGGCGCTATGGTGCTCGATGTTAGAACGCCTGAAGAATTTGCCGAAGGTCATTTAGCGAATGCGGTCAATATTCCCTTTGAGCAAGTGACAGAGGAGTTTGCTAAGCGTGGCATCGCCAAAGATGCTCCCGTCGTCTTGTATTGCCGCAGCGGCCGTCGTAGCAGTATTGCGACCGAAGCCTTAGTCGCTGCCGGATACACCCAAACCTATAATGGTGGCGGCTATTCCACCTTAGTTGAGGCGCAAAAAGTGCCCGCTAAGTAATTCACTACCATCAAATTGGCTCTAGTGTGGGGAAGTAAGAATAAATCACTTTAGTACTCTCACCTTGCTCTAGCCATTCAAGGTTTAACGGCTAAAAGCGCCCTAGGGCGCTTTTTTATTATCTAAATAAAATATCGAAATTAAGCAGGGTGTGGATTAATAGGTTCTTACCAGATTCATTGTGGACGAAAGAGCACAGGATTTTTTAGTAGTTCTATAAAATAAGTAACACCCGTATTCCCAAACAGCCTAAGTAAAGTCAATCAATTGGCAACTGCCACCCTATTGACAGCCTTTTGCAACAATTTCGCATAATCAATCACTTGAGAAAATCTTATCATTATGATGAAAACTTAAAGTTTGTTTTTGTTCTTTTTAATTACAAAAAAATATATATATAAATTTCAATGCATTGATAACGGTAAAATCAATCAAAAGCCCTCATATGAAGTCGTAAATTCGTATTCACTTATTCACGTTTATCACATAAAAAAACAAATATTTTAATAAAATTTGGTTACAACTCGTTACAACTTGAATTTATATGCACTATAAATGCCTATTAAATCTAATCACTTACCAACCGCCATACCGTTAACAATTGATTTACAAATACTGTAGTCGCAGATAAATTCACTAACCGAGTAGCATCTGAGTCGTAGTTATTCTTATGAAACATAAAATAATAATGATTAACACTAAATTGACCATGGAAGAAGAACATGACAATCAACAGAACCACTAAAATAGCGTTAAGCCTTTCAAGCTTAGCTATTGCGATCTCAGCCGGTGTACAAGCAGCACCACAAGCCCCGGGTTTTGCCGCAGCATTACAAGCACAAACCTCCCCACTGCCAAAGCGTTACATTGTGAAGTTTAAAAACACTGATGCCGCGGCCATCATGTCAGCCAATAGTGTGCAATCAACGAGTGATCTGCAGTCACTCAATGACGCGACAACAGATACGCTACCAACCACAATGAATTATCAGCCACAAATGGCTGAAATCAGTGCCCAACATACCGCATTAAATAAAGTACAAGCGAAGGAAATGAAGCGTATCGGTCGCAGTAACAGTTACTCGGTGAAACTCGATGCCAAAGGGATCAATGCCTTAAAAACCCGTGCTGATGTGGAATATGTCGAAGAAGATATGCCACGCCGCTTTCTAAGTGAAAGTACGCCTTGGGGCCAAACTTTTGTGGGAGCAACCCAGCTAAGCGACAGCCAAGCCGGTAACCGCACTATTTGTATTATCGACTCAGGCTACGACCGTAGTCACAGTGACTTAGGTGGCAACAATGTCACAGGGACCAATAACTCAGGCACGGGTAACTGGTTTGAGCCGGGCAATAATAACGCCCACGGTACCCACGTTGCGGGGACGATTGCAGCGATTGCCAACAATGATGGCGTGATCGGCGTTATGCCAAATCAAAATGCCAATATTCATGTGATCAAAGTGTTTAATGAATCTGGCTGGGGCTACTCTTCATCCTTAGTCGCTGCCGTAGACACTTGTGTCACCAACGGCGCCAATGTTGTCACTATGAGTTTAGGTGGTTCAGGTTCTAGCACCACTGAGCGTAACGCTCTGGCTGCCCACTATAATAATGGTGTTCTCCTGATTGCTGCTGCGGGTAACGATGGGAATAGCACTCACAGCTACCCAGCATCCTACGATGGCGTCATGTCTGTCGCCTCTGTGGATAACCATAAAGACCACTCAGCATTCTCCCAATACACTAACCAAGTGGAAATATCAGGCCCTGGTGAAGCCGTTCTATCGACTGTTACCCGTGGCGAAGGCCGTTTAGCCGATATCACTATCGGCAGTCAGTCTTACTTTGACTCAGGTGTCGTGCCGCACAATCGCCTGATATCCTCTGGTGGCAGCTATGTCCCCGCACCATTTAACGGTACCAGCACTGCAACTTTGGCAGAATGTACGGTTAGCGGCACAAGCTTCAACTGCGGCAACATGACCAATAAGATTTGTTTAGTGGAACGTGTTGGTAATCAAGGCACTAGCTACCCTGAAATTAACGCAGCTAAAGCCTGTAAGAACGCGGGTGCCAGTGCGACGATTGTTTACAGTAACGCGGCATTACCCGGCTTACAAAACCCCTTCCTTGTCGATGCTAACAACGAAATCAATATGGTTTCTGTATCTGTTGATCGTGCAACAGGTTTAGCATTGCGCAATCAACTGGGCGCCACAGTCACTGTCAGCAACCAAGGCAATAAAGATTACGAGTACTACAACGGTACATCAATGGCGACACCGCATGTGTCAGGTGTTGCGACCTTAGTGTGGAGCTACCACCCAGAATGTAGTGCGGCGCAAGTCCGTAACGCATTGAAAATGACCGCCGAAGATCTCGGAACTGCAGGTCGTGACAACTACTATGGTTACGGTTTAGTTAATGCAGTTGCAGCAAAAGCCTTCCTAGACGCATCTTGTACTGGTCCAACGGGTCCTGTCGATCCAACTGAACCGGGCGATAGTGTTCTGGTGAACGGTGTGGCGAAAACAGGTTTAGCAGGCGCAACAGGTGAAGAATTACATTTTTCATTTGAAGTTCCAGCAGGTGCAACGAACCTAGGCTTTGTGATGAACGGTGGCACAGGTGATGCGGACTTGTATGTGCAATATGGCGCGGCGCCAACCACCACTAATTACGATTGCCGTCCGTATAAAAGTGGCAATAGTGAGTCTTGTCCAATCACCAACGTACAATCAGGCACTTACTATGCCATGGTGAAAGGCGATTCGGCTTTCACTGGTGTGTCGTTAACGGCGAACTACACAGCGTCTAATGGCGGCGGTACGCCAACGAGCTATACCAATACTGATAACTATAATATTCCTGATAACAAAGCGGCGGGGATCACTAGCCCAATCACGGTTACTCGCACAGGTGATTCAGGTACTGTGACTGCAGTCGTGAATATAGTCCACCCTTACATTGGTGACTTAAAAGTGCAGCTGATCAGCCCTTCAGGAAAAACGGTTACCCTGCATAACAACACAGGTCTTGGTGCAGACAATATCAATAAGAGCTATACCGCAGATATGACAGGTGCTAATTCGAACGGCGTATGGAAGTTAAAAGCCGTAGACAGTGGCCGTGGTGATGCTGGTTATATCGATAGCTGGGAACTGAGCTTCAAATAAATCAAAATCGATACTCTTACTGATACTTAAAAGTGATAAACGGAAAGAGCCTGCAATTGCAGGCTCTTTTTTTACAAAACATGTTATTCAATATCTTTGAGAATTTCAGGCTCAATCAACACGCTGGTTTCATTATCCGATAACCAAATTTGGCCTTCACTAATCGAAACTTGCAATGCCATATTACGCCCAACAAAGGCTTCCATCGCAGTGACGGACTCTTCGGCAATATTCCACACTTTTAAATTCTGATAACGCTCTAACGCTTGCTGATTCTGTTTCCACCAAATCGGTACACTGCGACCACCATAGGTAAAGAGCTGCACGACTTTGGCACGGCCGCTGGCCTTTCGAAGCCATTTTTCATCGGCCTGACCAAACTCAACCCACAGATCAATTTCACCGGATAGGGTTTTGTCCCATAGCTCTGGCTCGTCATCGACGCACAGACCTTTACTAAAACTTAAGGTTTCGCTGGCATTCACAATAAACGCGAGTAAACGCACCATCATGCGGCCATCGGTTTCGGAAGGATGCTGGGCAAGCGTCAATTGATGGTCTTGGTAATAATTTCGATCCATATCGGCTATCTGTAAATTGACTTTAAACACGGTCGCCTTGAGGGCCATAGTCATCCTAAATGCAGAGTGAAATCCTGAAACAGCGAAATCCTAAAATAAGGCTGCCGAGTCTACCTGAGACTCGGCATTAGCTCAAACGAACAATAGGGTACGCCCATGAAATCGAACAAAACGTGCAATCGAACAGAAGGTTAAATCGAACCCAAGGCTGAATTGGTAAGAAATTAAATCGCTCCGGGTCGCAGATGTTTAGCCATGGGGAAATGGGCTTTCAACAAGCTGATTTTTTGCGTATCCGCTACCAGTAGCATACGCGTACCCAACTCATACTGTTGACTCAATTCACTGAAAGCGGGTAAAAAATCACGATCTGCATCGCGGCGAACAAGTTCAGCGAGTTCGACGCTCAAATCCCCTTGGCTGTATATCCAATCGAGGCGCTGTAATAATGGCATGGCGGCGAGCGGCAATAAGTCCACAGACGTTGCATCATCCAACAAAAGGATTTCGCCGCGGCTGACTAAGTTATTAAACGCATTATGGTAATGCTCGGTGGTACGACTATCGAAACGGTCGCCATTGGTATCGAAAAAACGCTCCCAAAATAAGCGGCGTTTCGAGGTTGAATCGAGCTTATCTTGTACTTCGACGCGTCTATCGGCGACAAAATCGAATAACGGTTTGAGTGACTGCGGTAGGCTAGATTCTAAACGCGAGCGAATCGTGCGTGCAAATACCGGTGCTGCGCCCGCAGTGCTGATCGCGACCACTAAACGACCTCGATCCACAATAGAAGGAGTGATAAAGCGGCAAAAGGCGGGATTATCGACGGCATTAACCCAGATACCACGTGCAGTAGCTAAGGTCGCTAACTCGGCATTAAGACTGTCGTTTGCCGTAGCTAAATACACCAAATCATAATTTTGAATGTCGGCATGGACGACTTCACGCTGGGATAACAAAATACGGCCAGCATCTGCATAACGTTGCACTTCAGGGTTCACCTCTGGCGCTACCACGTGGATATTGGCTTCAGTACGTGTCAGCAGTGCTAACTTACGGCTCGCCACATCGCCCGCGCCCACCAGTAGAACATTCAAATTAACCGTATCGACAAACAAGGGAAAATATTGCATTAGATGAGATCCTGAACGCTTAGTCCTGCACCACTGGTAGTTGACGCTGTACCCAGCCCTTATAGCCACCAATCATAGAGGCAACGTGGGTGTAACCCATAAGTTGTAGATTATGGGCAGCCAAGGCGGAGCGCGCACCACCCGCGCAGTAGAGTAATATGGGTGTATTTTTATCGGGGAAACGCGCTTCGATATCACGCTCTAAAATACCCCGGCTTAGATGTTTTGCTTGGGGTAAATGATCCTGCAGCCACTCACGATCCTCACGCACATCAACAAGGTGCCAGCGATCATCGGCCTGATAAGCTTCGATTGTCACTTCGGTGATATTAGGCAGAATAGCATCAACAAGGGCGGAAAATGCATTGGGATGCTGCATCACTAACTCCTAGATAAGATATTGAATGACATGATGAATGTCAGCTTATCAGCAAAGTGTAATCTTCTCATCCTGCAGACGCAATCTTTCAGCCTCACCGCAAAGCTAAGAAGGTTGCCAGTGAAAGGCTAGTTGTGGCTTTCGCTGCGCTCTGAGCTACATTGCCAGCAAAGCTCAAAACTGCCTTCATTAGTCTCATGGCATTGCACACACTGCCATTGCGGACTTTCAACATCCAACGCATTCAATTGAACTTGTGCCGACGCGTATTGGGACTCACCTACCCATAACTCGACGTTTTGCATCCCAGTAGGGAGTTCACCAATGCCGCCTAATAACGCTTCACCTCTGAGTTCAACATGAATGCCACAGGCCTCCAATAAACCTTTCCATGTGTGGGCCTGCAATAAATTACCACCAGCAACTAACACTTTACGTTCTTCCATGCGACATCCTACGGCTACAACTCTCTAGAATATGGGTTGCCGACATCCTACTGCTAAATAGCCGAGGCTGTCGAGCGCTGATTTTTACATCAGTTGTTAAATAAATTAACATTCACTTTTTACAGCATAACTGACTATAACTTTGTGAGTTTGCTAGCAGAATGTCAGATACGCCTCAAAATCGATGCAAAAAAAAGCCACCTCATCGGTGGCTTTTTAACTCCAAATTAACCTTTAAGGCATCATAGGAGGTTGGTCTGCGCCTTCTTTCTCAATCTCAACTGGCATCATGTGTTCACGATTGATACCCAGTTTAACGGCCAAGAAGCTAGCCACATAGATAGAGGAATAAGTACCCACAAAAATCCCTAACAGCAATGCAGTCGCAAAGCCATGGATCATAGTGCCGCCCTTAAGGAACAAGGCCACAACAGTCACCAAAGTCGTGCCCGTTGTAATAATGGTACGGCTCATAGTTTGAGTGATTGAAATGTTAACTATTTCTTCAGGATCGCTCTTACGCAGCTTAAGGAAGTTCTCACGGATACGGTCAAATACCACAATAGTATCGTTAAGTGAGTAACCCACCACCGTCAACAAGCCCGCCAATACGGTCAAGTCAAATTCCAATTGGAATAACGAAAACACCCCTAATGTCACGATGACATCGTGCGCCAGTGCCGCTACAGAACCAAACGCTAAGCGCCATTCGAAACGAAACGACACATAGATCATGATACAAATCAGCGCGACTAATACCGCTAATGCACCTTGCTCTGCCAGTTCTTTACCCACTTGTGGGCCAACAAACTCAACACGCTTCTGCTGCACTTGTGGGTCAACTTTCTGCGCGGCTTCCATGACAGACTTAACCTGCACATCGCTCTTAACGCCTTCTTTCACCTGTAAACGTACAAGTACGTCACGGCTAGAACCGAAGTTTTGCACGATCGCACCTTCGGAATCTGGCGTCGTCAGTTGCACACGTAGCGCATTCAAATCAACCGGCTGAGTAAACTCCATTTCAACAACAGTACCGCCAGTGAAATCAAGACCCCAGTTAATACCGTTAGTCGCGAGTGATACCAGCGAGCCCAGCACTAACACTGCCGACATAACGCTAATAGGCAGTGCATGGCGGAGGAAGTTTACTGTATGTTTTAAGGATAAAACTTCAATCATTGTCACTTCCCCTTAGATAGACAGAGTCTTCACGCGCTTACCACCCCAAATCGCGTTAACGATTGAGCGAGTACCCACGATGGCGGTAAACATAGAAGTCGCAATACCTATCATTAAGGTCACAGCGAAGCCTTTAATCGCACCAGTACCTACGGCAAACAAAATGAGCGCAGTGATGAAGGTGGTGATGTTCGCATCGGCGATAGTTGAGAAAGCATTACCATAACCTTCATGGATAGCCTGCTGTACGCTACGTCCGGCACGAAGCTCTTCACGAATACGCTCATAAATCAGCACGTTGCCGTCAACCGCCATACCGACCGTCAATACCATACCGGCAATACCGGGTAGGGTTAACACAGCGCCAGGGATCATAGACATAACGCCCACAACCATGACTAAGTTTGCGGTTAAAGCCAGGTTAGCAATAAGCCCAAAGCTACGGTAGTAAACCAACATAAAGAGTAAGACAACTGCCATACCCCATACCATAGCTTGTACACCGCTTTGAATGTTTTCAGCACCTAAGCTTGGACCAATGGTACGTTCTTCAACAATTGATACAGGAGCAATCAAGGCACCCGCACGCAGTAATAGCGCAAGGTTTTGTGCTTCACCATGACTTAAGCCAGTGATCACAAAGTTACGGCCTAAACGGGCTTGAATGGTCGCGACAGAAATCACTTCTTGGATTTTCTGCATCTTAACGCTGCCATCGGCATTGCGATCACCACTGTCTTTATATTCGATGAACAAAGTCGCCATAGGCTTGCCTATGTTGTCTTTGGTCACGTCAGAGAAAATGGTACCGCCTTTAGCATCGAGGTTGATACTGACCTGAGGACGACTGTACTGGTCAAAGCTAGGTTGTGCGCCAGTGATATGGTCACCCGTCAACATCACTTCTTTCTTCAATATCACAGTGCCACCTTCGCGGCGCTGATACACTTCAGAACCCGCAGGTACACGGCCTGATTGCGCAGCATTCGGATCGGCTTTGTCATCCACCATGTGGAATTCAATTGATGCGGTTGCACCTAAGATTTCCTTAGCGCGAGCCGTATCTTGCACACCTGGCAGCTCAACGATAATGCGCTCGGCGCCTTGACGTTGTACTACAGGCTCAGCCACACCTAACTCGTTAACACGGTTACGAATGGTTGTAATGTTTTGTTGCAGTGCTTCTTCTTTAATCTGCTTTAGATAAGCTTCACTCATCACAGCTTGCAGCGCGAAATCTTCGCCACGGCTAGCGTCGGTGAACACCATATCTTTATTGCGAGTCTTAAGAAAACGCTCGGCAGTCGCTAAGTTTTCAGCATCACGGAACTTGATTTCAATTCCAGTGGCATTAACACGAATACCAGCATAACGAATGGTTTCTTCACGTAATTGTGAACGGAAATCAGCGACTTTAGCTTCTTCCATCTTACGAATCGCTTCGCCCATGTCCACTTCCATGAGGAAATGCACACCACCGCGAAGGTCAAGACCGAGTTTCATTGGGCTACCACCCATGGACTCGAGCCACTTAGGCGTCGCAGGCGCTAAGTTAAGTGCCACAGTAAACTTGTCACCTAAGCTGTCAGCAATCAGTTCTTTCGCCAGTAGCTGTTGATCCGCATTTTGCAAACGGACCAACAACTGACCTTTTTCAAGCTCAGAGCGCTTTACCGCAATGCTCTTACTGGCTAACAGCTCGTTCACACTGGCTTGGGTAGATGCTGTTACTTCAGCACCTCGAGTCGCCACCACTTGCACCGCATGATCTTCACCAAAAAGGTTAGGTACGGCATAGAAACAACCTATGGCGATGACGAGCATCACCATAATGTTTTTCCACATTGGGTATTTATTTAACACGCCTGAGCCCTCTTGGCTTACAACGACTGGATAGAGCCCTTAGGCAATACAGCTGCAATATAGTCTTTTTTGATCGTGATTTGTGTTGTGTCGTTCAAGCTCAGTAACACGTAATCGCTTTCGTCGCTGATTTTTGCAATCTTGCCTAAAATCCCACCACTGGTTAACACTTCATCGCCTTTGCCTAATGAAGACATCAGATTTTTGTGCTCTTTAACGCGTTTTGATTGCGGACGGAAAATCATGAAATAGAAAATCAGGCCGAAAATTGCCAGCATGAAAATCAGTTCCATCGTGCCGCCACCTTGTGGTGCGCCGGCAGCGCTTGCATATGCATTTGAAATAAACATAGTTTTTCTCTTCTTATTAGCAAAAAATCAATCGACTAACTCTGGTACTTCGCGACCTTGACTGGTATAGAAGTCCGCCACAAAGGCGTCTAATGTACCCGTCTCAATCGCACCGCGCAAACCTTCCATTAACATTTGATAGTATCTCAAGTTGTGAATGGTGTTTAAACGCGCACCCAGAATCTCATTACAACGATCTAAGTGGTAAAGATACGCCCGTGAATAATTTTTACAGGTATAACAATCACACTTAGTATCAAGTGGTGACGTGTCATCTCTATGACGCGCATTGCGTATTTTGATCACACCTTCACTCGTAAACAGATGACCGTTGCGGGCATTACGGGTTGGCATCACACAGTCAAACATGTCAACACCACGACGTACACCTTCAACTAAATCTTCTGGTTTACCGACCCCCATCAGATAGCGAGGTTTGTCTGCAGGAATTTGCGGGCAAATATGCTCAAGAATACGATGCATATCTGCTTTGGGCTCACCGACGGCCAAACCACCGACGGCATAACCGTCGAAACCAATATCGACTAAGCCTTTTAAGCTTTCGTCGCGTAAATCTTCATACACACCGCCCTGAATAATACCGAAGAGTGAGTTAGGGTTCTCTAAACGGTCAAATTCATCACGCGAACGTCTCGCCCAACGCAAAGACATCTGCATTGACTTGCGCGCTTCATCTTCAGTGGCAGGATACGGGGTACATTCGTCAAAAATCATCACCACATCACTGCCCAATGCATCTTGAATTTGCATTGATTTTTCAGGATCTAAGAAGATTTTCTCACCATTTATAGGCGAACGGAAATGCACACCTTCTTCGGTGATCTTACGGATATCGCCAAGACTAAACACTTGGAAACCGCCCGAGTCCGTTAAAATAGGACGCTGCCAGTTCATAAAGTCATGCAAGTCACCGTGCTTACGCATGATTTCTTCGCCTGGGCGCAACCATAAATGGAAAGTGTTACCGAGCAAAATATCCGCGCCAGTGGCACGGACTTCTTCCGGTGTCATGCCTTTCACTGTGCCGTAGGTTCCTACCGGCATAAAAGCGGGGGTTTCTACTGTGCCACGATCAAAAATTAACCGACCACGGCGCGCACGCCCGTCGGTAGTGTCTAATTCAAATTTCATAATTCACCTCGCCAGATAAACAGTCTGACTACATTTTTAATGGCTAATGCCATTTTGATTAACAATAGAGATGGGGACAGCGTTAAAAGGTTCAATCTTTTAACGAAAAAAATTGCCGCACAATCTCACTTTGGGCGGCTATTTTAAAACAAAATCTTGGTCTAGTGGGCTTTTTTCGTCACAAACATCGCATCGCCATAGCTAAAGAAGCGATATTTTTGCGTGATAGCATGTTGATACGCCGCCATAACATGATCAAAACCAGCAAAAGCACTCACTAACATGATCAAAGTTGATTCAGGTAGATGAAAATTTGTCACCATAGCATCGACCACTTGGAATTCATAACCTGGGTAAATAAAGATATCGGTATCGCCGCTAAAAGCTTTGAGCTCGTCAAGGCTTGCGCGTGCCGCACTTTCTAAGGAGCGCACTGACGTCGTCCCCACGGCCACCACACGTTTACCCGCAGCTTTGGTTTGCGCGATTAAATCAACCACATCCTGCGGCACATTCGCCCACTCGGAATGCATCTTGTGTTCAAGAATAGTATCGACACGCACTGGCTGAAATGTTCCCGCGCCCACATGCAAGGTCACAAACGCGACATTCACGCCCTTGGCTTTTAATGCATCGAGCATGGCATCGTCAAAATGCAAACCCGCCGTTGGCGCTGCAACTGCACCAGGATTTTGGTTATACACGGTTTGATAGCGCTCTTTGTCGGCATCTTCATCGGGTCTATCGATATAAGGAGGCAAAGGCATGTGCCCTACTGCTTCAAGCACTTCTAAGATGGTTAACTCGGATAACAACTCAAGTTCAAACAAAGTATCGTGGCGGGCGACCATCTTCATTTGATAGCCACCGTCGAGATGGATTAACGAATCCACTTTCGGGGATTTAGAGCTGCGAACATGGGCGAGGATACGCTTATCATCGAGCATACGCTCAACTAAAATTTCTAACTTACCGCCACTGGCCTTTTGACCAAACATGCGCGCGGGGATCACTCGGGTATTGTTGAACACCATTAAATCGCCGGAATTAATCATCCCCAGCAGATCGGTAAACTGTTTGTCGCCTAACGCACCAGAGTTGCCGTCTAAGGTTAACAGACGGGATGCATTACGCTGCGCCATAGGATAACGAGCGATCAGCTCATCGGGGAGATCGAAAGAAAAGTCTGCAACGCGCATATTGGCCTCTAGATAGCTTAGAACGGCGGCTAGTCTATGGTTAGAGGCCAATAAGATCAAGATTACTTATTGCCAGTGTCCACTTCTTGCTCGGGTTCCACTGGATTGATGCCATCTTGGGGCTGATTGTCATCGGCATCGAATTTTAGCCGCGAGCGACTAAAGTCATCCATGCTGAAACGGTGTTGTTCAAAGGGGATTTCTATTAGCACTTTTTTGCGCTTCTGCTGCTCGTCTTTACCAAGCATTTTGGTGAACCAGTTCCACATCATCCATGATCCTAAAAAAGGTTATTGATTTTATTTCACTTTCCCGTATCGATTACTATGTCAACGTTTAAGTCAGCCATAATTATTCACGGCGAATCAAATGTCATTATCAATAAAAAGTGAAAAAATACTGCATTTTTAGCTTCGGCGCTTTCCTAAGCGCGCTTGTGCATGATACCGTGAACCGACATGGTTAACCAAGCACAAATAATGAACTTTCTTACACACTTACATCTCGCCGACATCAGTAAAACCCACCTTGCTGCCAACGTAGCAGGTAACTATATTCAAGCGCCAATTGCGCAAGCCCCAATGGAGTTACGCCAAGCTTTATGGCTAAACCAAGAGATTAATACCCTCTGCGCCAGCCATGAATTGACGATTGAATTAATGGAAGCTTTCCCTGCGCCCTTAAGAAGCATAGCAGCAGAACTCATGGCGGTGAGTTTCGATCACTATTTAGCTTACTATTGGGAAGAATATCACCACCAACCCTTGGATGAATTCAGCAGCAAGGCCTATGACGCGCTAGATGCTTTCGCCACGCAAGGTGTTGATCCATACCATCCAGAGGCATTATTTACACTCTTGCCCACAATGCGCAGCGCCGATTGGCTAGGCAGCTACACCACCGAAAAAGGATTACAACACGCCTTAGCACAAGTGGCCAAACAGCATCCGCAAGCCGCACTGTTTAAAGATGCCCATAAAGTCGTCAATAAAATGCAGATAGAAATCGAAACCGCGTTCCGCACTTTTTATCCGCAACTAATGGCTTATACCCGTATTTGGAGCCGTAAGACGCCTGCAGAATATTTGCCCTCCCCCCTCTAAGAATAAGCAAGCATGAGATTATGCTGTGTGCCTGCGTAAATTTTGCTAGTATGGCCGTGCAAAAATGAGGACAAGATGCAGATATTTGATTACCAACCCCCAGCTGTTCCTTGGCTAGACATACGCTATAAAGATAGAGATCTGATTATCATCAATAAACCTTCGGGATTATTATCTAATCCGGGTCGAGCAGCTCACACCTTCGATTGCGCGTTAACCCGCTTACAAGCCCTTTATCCAGAAACGATTTTAGTGCATAGGCTCGACTGCGCGACCTCGGGCATTATGGTGTTCGCCCGTAATAAAAAAGCGGAGTCGCATTTAAAAACACAGTTTCAAGATAGACAGAGTAAGAAAGTCTATATTGCCGAAGTGATGGGACATGTGCTGCAAGATCAGGGGATTATTGACCTCGCGATAGTGCCAGACACTGAACATCCGCCCTATCAAAAAACGCTACAGGCGGGAGAGACTGGCGGCAAAAGCGCCCTCACTCACTACCGTGTATTAGAGCGCCGAGAAAACAGCACCTTAGTCGAGCTTTCGCCAGAAACAGGCCGCACCCATCAATTGCGTGTGCATATGCTTGCCCTAGGCCATGCGATTTTGGGTGATGAGTTTTATGGTGATGCCGAGGTTATCAAGGCCAAACCGCGTTTATGTTTACATGCACAAAGCTTAAGTTTGACCCATCCCTATTCGGGTAAATCGCTGTTTTTTAGCAGCAAACATCCATTTACTGAATAACTTAAGCCACTCGTTACAATTCCATAAAAGCAAAAGGTCGCGACTTAGCTCTTAGCTATCGTGCGACCTTAGTTATTTACAGATTTGACTGTCGTCGTTTAAGCGACGCGTATACCTTGACCAAAATCGACATCAGCCGCTAATTTTTCCGCTTGGAAATAACAGCCCTGCTCATTACAAAATTGTAATTGCTGCGACGATGTCACGATAAAGAATTCACCAAAGAAATTGCCGCCAACATCTTCCAGCTTATGGCCCTCAGGAGTTTGCGTCATATAGACTTCATCTAAACTATGGCAGCCATCACTAAACCAAGTTTCTAAAAAATATTTATCGTCTTCTTTATAGAGGGTAATTTTGTCCCCCAATAAAGGACGCCCATCTAACCAACGACCTATAATTTCACGATTTTGCATATCTGTCTCCCGCCAATGAAGGCGACGGCGTTTTTCGATCCCAGACATCCTGATATCCTTATGCAATACCCAATCACCTAAAGTGAATGTCAGTTGTGGTAGTACATTAAGCATAGAACCCATTTAACTCTTTACTCCCCACAGCAGCAAATTACTTCAAATCGCCCGTAAAATGTAATTTTTGGGTTAATTTAAATTTGCTAAATATTTAAAATATAAAAGATAAATACCTTTGACTAATTAATCGGCAGTGTAGCTCAATCTAAAAATAAAAACGCGATCTTTATCACTATTTACTTATCGCTAAAGTAAAGGCAGCTAAAAGACTTATCTAGCGAGCTGAATAAAAACACCGCGCTGTATAGACGTCGATAAAATGAGAACGGCAGCCAAACAGACCAACTGGCAATGTCAGCAAAAGTCCAATAAATCCCCTCTATATTACTAACTGCCCTCATAACATCCTTGCTAACCGTTATGCGTCAAGTTGAAGAGTTTGTATGGCACTTAGTCACAAGCGCCAATATATTTTCCATTGCCAACGAGTTTCGACTTGATTTTCATTGACTCTTCAGAGATTGTCACTTCAAGCTTAGAAGTGAACGTTTTCCCATTGAAACGCATTTCACCCACTGTTTTAGATGCACCATCAGGGCTAGTGCATGATGTTTCAAACACCATCTTGTTAGCACTGATCCAATTGCTGTTAGTTTGGCATTCTTCGCCTTCATTTTCTTCAGGCTCTAAATCAAATGCAGAGGCGATGTCATTTATGCATTCAGTTTCCGTGTAATCAGGCCTTTTGGCCATGCTCCGCATCATTTTCTCCATTTCAGGAGGTGCGTCTATTTCTACTATTTCGGATTTCCAAGTGGTTTCCCATAAACCCGGTTTGAAGTCATAGTTTTCAGCGTAAAGATGAGTTGATGCCACTATGAGTCCAGTTAACATCACTTTAGTAATTAGGTGGGTCATTTATTATTCCTTTAATCAACCTGAGATCGGTTTAACAAGCCATAACTGTAATAGCATTAAACTCTGCGTTAGTGATGTTCAGTTGTGGCTTATTGTCTTTCAATTGATAGGCGATGAGTCCCGCAATCATGTTGAGCATAAAACCATGTACGCTGCGGTGTCTAGAGTGCTCTATTTGAGAGATGTTTTTTAACTGGTCGTTGATGGTTTCTATGATGAAACGTCTCGACAGCATCGCTCTATCCCACAACGACATCGCTTTTACTTTCATATTCTTACGCACGTTTGTCACCAGTGTGATGCCTTTCTCCAGCAATTCACTGGACAGTGCTTTACTGATATACCCTTTATCTGCATAGAGTTTATTCATGTCACTGTGCACCATCTCGTTCACCAGTTTTGTGTCATGTACATTCGCTGGGGTCACTTTGGCCGCCACTATTCCGCCTTGATGATTCACAATCAAATGCAGCTTAAAGCCATAGAACCACCCCATGGTGCCTTTACCTCTGCACGCCTGTCCCGCCAAAGTTTTATGGCGATGAATACGTAGGTTATGACACACTTTGATGCTGGTTGAATCAACAAATTCGATGCCAGTGGGGTCACTCTTGAGGCTGGCAAAGTAGCTGCAAAGCGACACTAAAGCCTTGGGCATCACCTCAAGAAAGCGGGTATAGCTGAGTAAATTAGGAAAAGCGGATTTGTAGAAATGAGCCAGATAGCCGATGTAGAAGTTCTTGAAATCACGGTGGTGAGACATCTGAAAAAGTATGATGCTGGTCATCACTTCGCTCATCGTCATACGGCCAGGGCGTTGACGCTTGCGTATACCATCGGTTAACAGCGTTTTTTCCCATTCTGGAATGAAAACAGCGCAAAAATCATCGACATCGCAAAACACTTCCACTAATTTATGCATAGGCCCTCCGGTGTGATGGGGTTTCTCTTGGTCGAAAGATCCGATCACTTGGAGGGCTATTAGTTCAACATTTCTTATCCCGAGTTCAGGTTAATTAATGAAAAACAAGTAAGGTTTTAGTGCCTAGCGCCCAAATTTAGCACGCAAAGTCGTGCTGCGGGTTGAGGTCGCAGCCAGCAATTTTGCTGGCTTTAACATTTGTTTTTAGGGGCGACAACCATCTTAATCGTCCGACCCACTATAAACATCTAAACTTAAAACAATTCTACGTTGACCAAGTGCCAGCATGATTTCAGGTGACAAGCTCAAACCATCATTCCAGTTGCCCATAAACAAGCCGCAGAACATGTCAACTTTGTAGCTTTGGTAAAGCTTTTCCCATATCGCTAAGTCACTTGTTAGCTGGGATAAAATTGCTCCAATCTGCGTGTTTAGGTCTTCTGGCTCTCTCTTTTTAGCCTGAAAATGCCAGCTACCCGTTTTGGCAATCCGCACTTTTCCACTGGTTTTGCTGACATCTTCATCACCTTTCTTTTTACTTTTAGTTGCTGTACCACCAAGTAAATTTGATACGTCTTCAGGTATCAAATCATCCCCGAAGATCCGAAGAGTGGCTTGTGAATATTCAAATGCACCCATAAAAGGCCCTAATGCTGAGCTAAAAAGCGCCAATGCAGCGTAGCGCTGAAGAATCCCCTGATGATTTACATATAAATCATTAGATTGGAGTGAGCTTACACCTTGAAGTGTGATCAGATGGAAGTGCGAACAAACATCAATCACAGGGCATTAAGGTGCAAGTGTTAACTATCTTACATCAATCTCTCTATCAACATTGTCCAGAAATCCATCAAAAGCGACTCAATACCCTCATGGTTGCTTGCCGAGCACTTATCAATGCGGATTGCCTCACCCTAACGCATTTAGGGCGGCACATTGATGGCACCAGCACTCATACTAAGCACTCAATAAAGCGCATGGATAGATTGTTGGGCAACCCGCATCTTCACCATGAAAGAATGGCTGTTTATCAGTGGCATGCAAAGTGGCTGCTAACCGCACATACGATGCCGACAATATTGGTGGATTGGTCGGATATGCGTGAAGGTCGTGAACTGATTGCACTACGCGCCTCTATTGCTATCAAGGGCCGCTCAATCACGCTCTACGAGCGAACATTTCCGTTAATCCAGCAAGGGACTCAAACCGCCCATAATCAGTTTCTGAATGAACTCCATAAAGTCTTACCTGACAACATTACCCCGCTGATAGTCACTGACGCTGGCTTTCGTAATCCATGGTTTCGCAAAGTTGAGCAGCTCGGTTGGTATTGGCTGGGTCGTGTCAGAGGATTAAGTGTCTATCGGCCGCACCCCTTCGGTCGCCAATTTTCGCTAAAAGCGCTTTATCCCAAAGCCAGTCGTCGCGCAAAACATGTTGGACGGGTGGCGTTATCGGTAAAGAAACCCTTGTTATGCGAGATGGTATTGTTCAGGGCTCCAAGTAAAGGCAGAAAAGGTCAGCGAAGTACGACAACAGACTGTCACCATACGGCGCAATGGACGTATGAACTGACCGCCAAAGAGCCTTGGGCACTGGTGACCAACTTGACCATAGAAGCCATGTCGCCTCAAAAACTGGTTAATATTTACCAAAAACGGATGCAAATAGAAGAAACCTTTAGAGATTTAAAAAGTCCCGCTTATGGCTTTGGTTTACGTCATAGCAGAACACGTTATGCGGCGAGGATGGACATACTGCTATTGATAGCGTTATTGGTGCAACTGGCATTTTGGTGGGTAGGATTATACGGTGAAACACAGCAATTACAGCGGCACTTCCAAGCCAACACGGTAAAGAAAAGGAATGTGCTATCAACACTCAGGATGGGCAAAGAACTGCTGCGGCGACGGTATGATTACCCCATATCAGCAGATGATTTGCTTCGTGCTGCGAAGAAACTAGCTGAACTCTCATTAACTCATGGTTGTTGGGGTTATGAATTATGAGGGGATCCTACAGAGCGTAGCGTTGGCGTCCATAGAAAAATAAAAACGCGCACACTTAACTACCTGTATTAACTAGAAGTTATCAGCTTTATACCGCTTTTCATATACAAGAATCCATCAGAAAGACACGCATGCGCGTTTTCCAGACCTATTATCCTAAAACGGTAACCTGTAAGTGTTTAATTTTAAATATTTTTAGATTTAGATGTTTGAGATAACACGCACGTGTATTGACAGAAAGCACTCACAAACAAGCAATTTAGATACGATTGTATCTCTTCCAGTTTCTACGACTCTTGATGAAGAGTTAAGCACAAGGGGGATGTAGCGTTATTTCTACAAATCTAAAACTCAATCCTTTGGTATGAATATGCTCCACATATTGTCCACTTTCGTTTTTTAGTTTGGTTTGATCATATTGATGAACTCGCAACAAAAATAACTCAAGAAATTGTTTTTTTAAAATTTTTACATAACCCCATAACGTGCGCATTTCATATATCAAATGGACTTATAGGAGCTTGTTACATCTTTTATTGCCAATTTTAATAGGGTTTCTGATATAACCCATAAGTGAATTACCGCACAAATAAGACCAAGTGATATTTCAATATCCCTACAAAACAAAAATAAAGCAGGAAGCGCAATGCATAACATTCATCGTCGTCACTTTCTTAAGGCAGCGGGTGCAGCTACCGCCGGACTCGTCACAGCCAATATTGCCCTCAACGCCTACGCCAGTAGCGTCGCCCCTAAACCGCAAGCGGGTAAATCCGTTATCGGACTCATAGCACCCAAGATGGACGTGGTTCGAGTTGGCTTTATCGGTGTTGGCGAGCGTGGCTTTAGCCATGTCGAGCAATTCTGTCATTTAGAAGGCGTTGAACTTAAAGCCATTTGTGATACTCACCTAGCGGTGCTGGACAGAGCCGTGGATCATATCGTTAAACAGAATCGGCCAAAACCGGCTGTCTATACAGGTAATGACCTGAGCTATCGCGATCTCTTAAGCCGCGATGATATTGATATTTTGATCATTTCTACTCCATGGGAATGGCATGCACCTATGGCGATAGAGACGATGGAAAGCGGTAAACATGCCTTTGTCGAAGTACCGTTAGCACTCACAGTAGAGGAATGCTGGCAAATTGTGGATACCGCCGAACGCACTCAGAAAAACTGCATGATGATGGAAAACGTCAACTACGGCCGTGAAGAACTTATGGTTCTCAACATGGTACGCCAAGGTGTGTTTGGTGAGTTGCTCCACGGTGAAGCCGCTTATATCCACGAGCTACGTTGGCAGATGAAGGAAATAGACCATAAGACGGGCTCATGGCGGACTTATTGGCATACCAAGCGCAACGGTAACTTGTACCCGACCCACGGTTTAGGACCAGTTTCCCAGTATATGGACATCAACCGCGGTGATAGATTTGATTATCTAACCTCGATGAGTTCGCCCGCTCTTGGCCGTGCGCTCTATGCTAAACGTGAATTCCCCGCCGATCATGAGCGTAATCAGCTCAAGTACATCAATGGGGATATCAATACCAGTCTGATTAAGACCGTTAAGGGCCGGACCATCATGGTGCAGCATGACACGACGAGCCCAAGACCTTACAGCCGCCACAATTTGATCCAAGGGACAAATGGCGTGTTTGCGGGTTTCCCGAATCGTATCGCCGTCGAAAATGGTGGCTTTGGTCAAAGTTACCACGAGTGGGATATGGACATGCAAAAGTGGTATGACAAATATGATCACCCTCTGTGGCAGCGCATAGGCAAAGAAGCTGAGATTAACGGCGGCCACGGCGGCATGGATTTTGTGATGTTATGGCGCATGATTTATTGCCTGCGCAATGGCGAGGCCTTAGATCAGGATGTGTACGATGGCGCGTCTTGGTCGGTGGTGAATATCTTAAGTGAACATTCAGTCAATGACCGCAGTAATTCAGTCACCTTCCCAGATTTTACCCGCGGCGCATGGCAAACGGCCAAACCCTTAGGGATTGTCGGCGCTTAAGCAGCGGCTTTCGCCAAACTCATCATTTTGATGGGTTCACCATAAGGATAAGTGCCTCGGCCTTATCCTTTTTCTTTTCTTAAATGAAGCTTAGAGATGCCCACACCATCAATAGCAATAAGGGACAAGCAATTAGGGGCAACAAACTCATGATAAGAAACCAACTATAAACGCTAATAGTAGCCAATTTCTTTGATTTTCAAAGAAAAATCACCACTCTGCTGGGCACCAATCACTAGCCCTAGACTACAGACTTGGCTTAAATCTATTGCCACTCGGGAAATCGGTTTACCCCGACATTGGGGCAAGAAGTCACTGAAGGGAATTTCTATCCGCTGCCAATTCAAGACTCTAGCGCCACTCACGCCAAACGTTTGATGACTTGGCGCGGGCATAGGCGCTTGATAAACCGTGCTTTGGGGTGTGTCGACATCCTTTAGATTCACTTTATAATCTTTAGGTCGGTCGCCATCGAGTTCGACATAGATCCCAGTAAATCCACTGACATCTATAGGGCTAAACTCACAACGCACTGAAGCAAACCCGCCGCCATTTGCCAGCGACACATGGCCACTAAACTCACCATAGCCTAAAGGTGACACCGTCATCTTACTGCGGGACAAACCGCCCATCACAGTGTCATTTATTCCATACCAGGGCTTTGCGGCATCTAGCACTTTAAAATCAAAAAAGATCATAACGACTCCCATAAAAAAAGCAGCCACCTAAGTGACTGCTTCCATAATACTTTTCAATACGAATAACAGCCCTCGTTAACGCAGTTTAGCTTTATTCTCAGCGGCTTCACAAGCAGCAGCGGTAAAGATAACGTCAGTAGAGCTGTTCAATGCGGTTTCGGCTGCATCTTGAACCACACCAATAATAAAGCCGACAGCGACTACTTGCATGGCGACATCATTAGAAATACCAAACAAGCTACAAGCCAGTGGGATCAACAGTAATGAACCACCCGCCACACCCGAGGCGCCGCAAGCCGAAATAGCGGCGACAACGCTCAATAACAATGCGGTGAGTAAATCGACTTGAATGCCCAAGGTATGCGCCGCAGCTAAGGTCAATACCGTAATAGTGATCGCCGCGCCGCCCATATTGATGGTGGCACCTAAGGGAATAGAGACTGAATAAGTGTCTTCATGCAGATTTAATTTTTCACACAGCGCCATATTCACCGGAATATTCGCCGCACTCGAGCGGGTAAAAAATGCCGTCACGCCACTTTCACGCAAACAACAAAATACCAACGGATAGGGATTACGTTTAATCTTCACGTAAACAATTAAAGGATTAACGATTAACGCAATAATGGCCATCGCACCTAATAACACAGCCAATAACTGCGCATAACCCGCAATTGCGGCAAAACCGGTTTCAGCAAACGTCGCAGCAACTAAACCAAAAATACCAATAGGTGCTAAACGAATAATGAAATGCACCATTTGCGAAATGCCGTGGCTCATGTCGGCAAATACTTGCTTAGTCGAATCGCTAGCATGATGTAAGGCTAAACCTAAACCCACACCCCAAGCAAGAATACCAATATAGTTGCCCGTCATTAACGCATTCACTGGATTATCAACCAGTTTAAATAATAAGGTATTGATCACTTCACCAATACCTTGTGGAGGACTTGTGCCTTCCACACCAGCAACCAAAACTAAAGTCGTGGGGAAAATAGAGCTTAAAATCACAGCAGTTAACGCCGCGGCAAAGGTCCCCAATAAATACAGGATTACAATTGGGCGCATATTGGTTTGCGTATTTTTCTTTTGATTGGCAATCGACGATGCTACTAAGATAAATACCAGTATTGGAGCAATCGCTTTTAGTGCTCCAACGAATAAACTGCCTAAGAAGGCGATATCTTTTGCGCTATCGGGTGAAAAACTCGCTAACACCACACCAGCGATAATCCCTAATAAGATTTGTAATACGAGACTGCCATTAGCCAACTTAGCTAATAATGATGATTCTTGTTTCATGGTTTAACCTGTCGTTATTATATTTCGGTTGAGATCCCCAACGCGCACCTTCGGAAATGAGGCCAATAAGGTTTTTATAGGATGTGACTAGACTTGTCTAGTTTTGCGGGGAAATAAGCTAACTAAATTACCCTTGTCCCGCAAAAAGCATACAAAAAACTAACAAGCGCCTTATTGGCGCTGCTTCATGGCTAAATCGGCACCACGCAACATGGCATCAATCAACTCGTGGGCATCGAACTTAGTCAGCGCTTCATTTGCCCCCACTTGGTGGGCCTGACTCACGCTTATTTCGCTGGATAAAGACGTGTGTAAAATGATGTAGGCCTTGGCAGTCAGTGGATTATCACGCACCTCAAATGCCAGTTCGTAACCATCTAGTCCCGGCATCTCGATATCACTCACCAGAATATCTATGGGATGATGCTCTAGTGCCGCTTGTTCCATCATGACTAAGGCTTCTTTACCGTCGGCGGTCACTCGATAAGGGATGTTGATCATATCAAGGGCATCGGATAACTGCTTACGTGCCACCTTAGAATCATCCACTAACAGGATATTCATGGGTTTGAGTTTCTCACGCTGCACATCGGTCAAGATTGCCCGATTTGCCTGTGGGTTATTCGGGAAAATTTTCGACAGCAATAACTCAACATCGAGCAATTGTACTAACTGGTCCTCAAAACGAGTCACGCCAGTCAAGTAAGCATTCTTGCCCAAATTGGCAGAAGGTGCCTCAATATCGCGCCAATTACATTCGATAATCTTATCGATACCACGCACTAAAAAGCCAATGATCATCCGCTGACAGTCAGTGATGATGATGTAGCATTTTTCCCGCTCTTCAGGGGCTATCGGCCGATAACCAATCGCAGCCGCCATATCTATGATAGGAATAGTATGGCCACGAATCGTTGAAGCACCAAGAATCGTCGGATGAGATTGGGGAATTTTGCTTAGCTGTGTGTACGGCACCAGCTCACGCACTTTCAACGTGCCTAAGGCAAACACTTGAGTCTGTGATAACCGAAACAGTAGTAATCCCTGTGACTGACTTGCCTTACTTTTCATAATTAGATAAATAACTCACTAAAAACAACCTTCGGATAGCTTAACCTTAACACAGTAAAATTTTGATGACTAAGGTCAAACGAATGAAACTATTATTACCTATTTATTAATAGGTTCGATGCCAATCGCCGAGAAATGCTTAGTCTTGCAATGCATACAAGACATCAAAGGCGAATTGATCCCAACCTTCGGCAGTAAAAGCGATATCGCGAATATTACGAACTTGGCTCACCGCATGTAATGGCGCTGCACCATTGACCATCAAGTAATAGGCCATGATAAGACTGGTGCGATCCTTGCCAGAGCGACAATGGATCACGACAGGCAGCTCATCGGCTTCACATTGCTGAATAAAAGCGAGTGCCTTGGGCAACTGAGCGACACAAATCGCCACATCCCCATCTTGGGGCGGCACATTGCGCGAAAAGGGAATACATTCGTAACGTAAATCAAGCTGCTTAAACGCACTCGGCTCGCAGCCCTCGCCCCCATTGACCGACAGAATGGCACCAATACCGGCCTCTTTGAGCGCTTGTAAATCCCAAGGATCTTTATTAGGGCCACTGCGCCCTGCGACTTTACCTTCAACTAACCAGAATAAGTGTTGCATAAACCTTACCTACGACAAGTGAGATGACAAGGAACGCCAGAGATAAGCTAAGAATAGCTTGTTTCCAACGACTTAAGATTTTTTACCCCAAAATTCAGCATTGGCAGGCGGTAACTGTTTACGTTTTTTTTTACCCGAACCTTCGGGCTTGGCGACAGGTTTAGCTTGTTCTAACAGTTCGGCTGGCATTTCATCATCGGCTTCAAAACCGACAATTTGCTCACGCACTAACTTAAGCTTGTTCTTTTTCTCTATCACGCCAAAGTGGTGATAATCCTCATGGGAAATCAAGGTCACAGCTAAGCCCGCTTCACCGGCGCGGCCACTACGGCCAATGCGATGCATATAATCCGCTGGGCTTCTTGGTAAATCAAAGTTGATCACCACAGGCAGTTTATCGATATCGATACCACGGGCGGCAATGTCAGTGGCGATTAACACACTGATCTCACCATTTTTAAACCCATCGAGCACTCGCGTACGTGCGCCTTGGGCTTTATCGCCATGGAAGACTTCGGCACTGATCCCACGTTTAGACAATTTTTGCGCTAAATGATTACAGGTATTTTTGGCACTCACAAAAATCAACGCCTGTGACCACTGATGTTCTTTAATCAGATGCGCCAATAATGCGGTTTTCATCGGACGATTAACGGTAATCACCCGTTGATGAATCGTGCTTTCTTGTTCACTTTGAAATTGATATTCAAGCGGATCATTCAGCAGTTTTGCCGTTAATTCGCGGACTTCTTCAGGGAATGTCGCTGAGAATAATAAGGTTTGTTTCTTGACGGGCAAAGCGTCGAGCACTTGAGCTAATTCTTCAGTAAAACCAAGGCTTAACATGCGGTCAGCTTCATCTAGCACTAAGGCGCTGACACGATTGAGTTTGATGGCATTACTCGACAACAGATCTAACAAACGGCCCGGCGTTGCAACTAGGACGTCAGCGCCAGAGCGTAGACTCTGCATTTGCGCATTCACCGACACACCGCCAAACGCAGCGACAATTTTTAGCTTGCCATTGAGATGTGAGGCATAGGATAAAAAGCTGTCGGCGACTTGTTGTGCTAATTCACGGGTTGGGACTAAAACCAAACAACGAATATAAACGCCGGTCTTATCATCAGTTTTTGCTTCAACAAGTTGTTGCAACAGCGGCACGGCAAAGGCTGCCGTTTTACCCGAGCCCGTATTAGCACCGGCTAACACATCGCGCCCCGCAAGCACAGCAGGGATCGTCGCCGCCTGTACTGGTGTGGGCGAAACATACGCTAATTCGGTTAATCGATTTAGCAAGGGTGCAATAATGCCGAGTTGGGCAAAGCTTGCCGCAGAGGAAGAAGCCTGAGTCATAGAAAGTTTAACTGCTCACCAATATCTTAATAGGCGGCTATTCTAGCTTAAATATCGAGGCAATGCTTGGCAGTTTCCAGCGTTAATAACTGCTGTTTCATCGCAAGCCCATAGGCGTAACCCGTTAACTTGCCATTTTTGCCTATCACTCTATGGCAAGGCACGATAATCGCAATGGGATTGGCACCATTGGCAGCGCCCACGGCGCGCACCGCCTTAGGCCGACCAATTTGCTCGGCAATCTGCCCATAGCTGCAGCTCTGACCATAATCTACATTGAGCAAAGCTTGCCAAACTTCACGCTGAAATTCAGTGCCTTTAGGTGCAAGCTTTAAATTAAATTCAATCAGTTCACCTGCAAAATAATGCGCGAGCTGCACTTGAGTTTCACTAATATGCGCCTTAGCTTGATTGAGGACATCCTCACTCACCTTAGCAAGCACAATCTCAGTGCGATCCGAGCCGACAACCGTTAAATGACTCAGCCCATAGGCATTGGCATTTAACTGCAATATTCCGGCAGGACTCATAAAAGTATCTACGGCACAGGGCTGATACGCAGCAATACTCGGCGCTTGGCTCAATTGACGAATCGCATGTTTCATAATCTGTCTCTTTGTTTGCTCTAAATTTGGTTCTAAATTGGCTCTTAACTTAACGCTAAATCATCTTTTTAAACTAGCAGTTAAATGTGAGGCGGCTTGATGGTTATTGATGCCAAAGCTGAAAAGTTAAATAACTGCCCCAAGGCGCGATTTCTTGACTCAGTTGCTGACACAGTTTCGGGTAGTTGACGGCACCCGCAGCGGCTTCATCCAGCCTATGGGTCTTGCCATACAAAGCAAGCAAATGCTTTTTAACAATCAAATCGGTATGCAAAAACACATTGGGATCGCCCAAACCGCGGAGCTTAGCATACGCTATTGTCCATGGACCTATGCCCTTAACGCTGAGCCAATCATCGACACTCGCCTCAGGATGATCGCAGATAAACGCCGCGAGCGCATTGAGGGCTAATTTACGAGCGCCCGGCATTTTTAGCTCAGTTAAACTCGCCTCACGAATAGCCTCGGGTGTAGGAAATAAACGATACTCGCAACCATTGAGACTAAAGCGCTCACCATAGGCTTCAACCAATTGATTAAGTAGCTTAGTCGCCTGCACTACCGTCACTTGCTGGCCTAAAATCGCACGGCAGGCCGCCTCAAATAAGGAGCCTGCACCGGGAATGCGTAATCCCGAAAACGGTGTTAATCCTAAACTTGGTAGCGCACTTAAGCCTTGTTCAATCAACAGCATATCCGCATCGAGATCTAAAATGCGTCGCACTTCAGTGACCAGCAATTGCAGCTCATCGACAGGAGAGTCTTCGGTCAACATTATCGCGAGTTTGAAGCGATTTAGCTTAGGCTCATGGATAATGTGCACTGTGCCGCGCATCTTACCTAGGGCAAAACAACGACCATATTCGAGCCCATTATCGCCAGCTTTGGCCTCATCTACCACGGACGCCTCATCGCCAACGACATCGCTCGCTTGTGGATGACTCATCTGCGGCGTGAACCATTCCATCCCTGTTACCGCACGTAATCGATAAAACGCCAGCTGCGATGCCCAATCCAATGGCGGCCGATAATACTGATACAAGGTTAATCCATAGTGCGGCACAAATTCCCCCATAGTATCAATCTCATCTAATCCTGTTAGTGGCTCAATCATGGACTCCTTTGCCGCTTTGGTTAATGTACTCTTTCTTAACTGGGTCGGCGTCAATTGCAAGGTTTGCTTAAACGCCTCATTGAAACGGCGAATACTGTTGAAACCCGCCGCCATCGCGACTTGAGTGATGGGTAATTGGGTTTGGTGCAATAATTGTTTAGCAAACAGTAACTGCCGATATAAGGCATATTGTTTTGGCGAAGTGCCAAAGCCTTCGGTAAAGAGCTTATTGAGATAACGACTGCTGATCCCTAATCGGTCAGCCAATTGTGTTACTGTCGAAGCTGGCTCTCCCGATGATTTTCCCGCTAAGGCGCCCGCTTCGATTAAACTAATGGCCCTCGCTAATGTTGTGCCAGTCCCCTTCCAAGGATTCGATCCCGGCGCACTGTCGGGCCGACAACGCAAACATGGGCGTAATCCCGCCTGCGCGGCTTTAATGGCCGAATCAAAATAACGCACATTTTGCTCTTTTGGCGCGACGGCGGGACACACAGTTCGGCAATAAATGCCTGTCGTTAATACGCCCACAAAAAACTTACCATCAAAACGCGGATCGCGGCTCATCCTCGCCTCACGGCAAATGGACGCAGAAAGTAGCCCCGCACTGGACTCCAGTGAATGCACCGAATCTATTTCATCACGCTTAATCGCACTCTTAGACACTCTATCTGCACTCATTTTTCATCACGCCCGACAATATTCGCTCACAATTAATTTCTTGTTCATTACTTTACGTAAAACTAGCATGTAGCACTAGCGGAAAACGGAACTCAATCATTTCAATGCTTTTAGGGCATGAAATCTTATATGCCCAAGCTACCTGAAGATACGAGTTTCAGAGCGTCTAGGGTGCTTCAATTCAAGGCGCATCAATGACAGAATGTCGGCCACCTTTTGAATTGGTGCAACACGGAAGTGGAGTGTCCTAGACGCTCCGTCCCGGCGGCTGATGTTAACCACGGGGTAACGCACTTTATGCCGTGTTGGTTATTTTTAACTTAGTCCACTAGGTCTGCAAATAACCGCCTTGCCTAAAGTGCGTTAAATTCCCGCTGAATCCTGCATCTTCAGGTTGTTTGGGTATATGCTAGAGCCGACTATTTTTTATCTCACCATAGAGTTAATTCATGTTTAAACGATTTGAATCCTGGGTTGAAGCCCTACCCGATGATGAACCCACTAAACCACCCACAGGGGTTTATGCTTTTTGTCGCCACTACACTAAGGGCTACGAACTGCCGCTGATCTTAATGTCAGTGCTGACCGCCATGCTGGCCATGCTTGAAGTGTCACTATTCGGATTCATGGGCCAATTAGTTGATTGGCTGGTGAAAAAAAATCCCGAAACCTTATTCCAAGACGAAGGCACGACCTTAATGCTGATGGGAGGTATGGTGATAATTGTGATGCCAATATTGGTATTACTGCATGCGCTTATCATGCATCAAACCTTGCTCGGCAATTATCCTATGTCGATCCGCTGGCTTGCACACCGTTATTTGCTAAAACAAAGTGTATCGTTTTATCAAGATGATTTTGCTGGCAGAATCGCCACGAAAGTGATGCAAACATCCTTAGCCGTGCGCGAAACGGTGATGAAATTGCTCGATGTGTTGGTATACATTTTAGTGTATTTCACCTCAATGCTGGTGATGATTGCCAGCGCTGATCTGCGCTTAGTCATACCTATGCTCGTCTGGCTTGCACTGTATGTTGGTCTGCAATGGTACTTTGTGCCTAGACTAAAAAGTGTCTCTACCGAGCAAGCAGATGCGCGCTCAACCATGACAGGCCGTATCGTCGACAGCTATACCAACATCACCACAGTGAAGCTATTCGCCCACACGCAAAAAGAAGCCGAATACGCCAAATCCAGTATGCGGATATTTTTAGACACGGTTTATCGCCAAATGCGCTTAGTGACGGGCATCAGCGTCAGCGTGCAAATCATCAACTATCTGTTGGCCTTTAGTATTGCAGCAGTATCGATAGCCCTATGGACCGATAGCGCAATCACGGTCGGCGCCATCGCCATTGCGGTCAGTTTAGCACTGCGCTTAAACGGCATGTCACAGTGGATAATGTGGGAAATCAGTTCGTTATTCGAAAATATCGGCACGGTTACCGATGGAATGAACACCTTATCGAAAACAACGATCATCCAAGATGAGCCAAACGCCAAGGCGCTGGTCGTCAATCATGGCAAGATTGATTTCAACCAAGTGTGTTTCCATTACGGTGAGCAGACTGGCGTGATTGAAGATCTGAATTTGAATATTAAAGCAGGTGAAAAAGTTGGCTTAGTGGGGCGTTCTGGCGCAGGTAAATCGACCCTAGTGAATCTACTAATGCGATTCTACGATGTTGAAAAAGGTCAGATTAATATTGACGACCAAGACATCAAGATGGTTATGCAAGATTCACTGCGTTCGCAAATTGGCATGGTGACCCAAGATACCTCCCTCTTGCACCGCACCATTCGCGAGAATATTCTTTACGGCAATCCCAGTGCCAGTGAAGAGCAACTTGATCGCGCGATTAAACAAGCTCAAGCCTATGACTTTATTCAGGAACTCAGTGATCCTAACGGTAATCATGGCTTAGATGCCCAAGTGGGTGAACGCGGCGTAAAACTCTCTGGTGGCCAAAGACAGCGTATCGCCATCGCGCGAGTTTTATTGAAAAATGCGCCCATTTTACTGCTTGATGAAGCCACATCTGCGCTAGATTCCGAAGTCGAAGCTGCAATCCAAGAAAGTTTGTATGAATTAATGCAAGGCAAGACAGTGATCGCAATTGCCCATCGACTTTCTACTATTGCCGCGATGGACAGGTTAATTGTATTAGATCAAGGCCGAGTCGTTGAGCAAGGCACGCACCATGAACTCATCGCCGCAGGCGGTATTTATGCTCAATTATGGGCCCACCAAACCGGTGGATTCTTAGGTGTAGACTAAGCCAAAGGTGAGATGACTAAAGGTGACACTCAGCAGTGAGTGTCGCCTTTTTTATCTCAAATAAGTTTCCGCCTAATTCTGCCCTCTTCCCGCAAAGCTTCACTCTTACACTCGCCCGCATATTCACCGCAACGATACGCTATTCAGCTATTACAATAGCTACCGTAAGAACGGTTCACTTCAAACTTCACTCGTTGAACGATTGGAAACAAGAGATAAACTGCGCTTAACGGCTCAACTTATCAGCATTGAGAGTAGCTGCATTCAAAGTGCCAACACACTGAACAATCCGAAAGGTGAGTTTTAGCTATGGATTAGCGCAAAGTTAAGCAAGAAAACGCTTCAATAATCTTTATCACACGATTGAACAGAATGACTTCACCACACTAAGTAAGCCTTTCGAAGCATTATTTATCTTAATGTGGATGGTTTGAATTGTTGGGTAAATTCGGCAAATAACTCGGGGCGTATGACTCGTAAATGAATCGGGGAGATCTCGATTTAATATTCAAAATTCAGACACAAAAAAACCACCTTGAGGTGGTTTATTGTCTTTAACCAAAGTTTCGATAAACCTTGATTAAAATTGGTATCCCCTAGGGGATTCGAACCCCTGTTACCGCCGTGAAAGGGCGGTGTCCTAGGCCTCTAGACGAAGGGGACCCGGACTTATGATTTAACTCGTAACCGAGCTTTGTAACACATTCACTTCAGTAGGCTAGGAAGCAAATGCCTTGTTCTTACCAAACAACACGTTAGTTATTTGCTAGGAACCAAAATGTGGTATCCCCTAGGGGATTCGAACCCCTGTTACCGCCGTGAAAGGGCGATGTCCTAGGCCTCTAGACGAAGGGGACCCGGACTTATGTTTTAACTCGTAACCGAGCTTTGTAACACATTCACTTCAGTAGGCTAGGAAGCAAATGCCTTGTTCTTACCAAACAACACGTTAGTTATTTGCTAGGAACCAAAATGTGGTATCCCCTAGGGGATTCGAACCCCTGTTACCGCCGTGAAAGGGCGGTGTCCTAGGCCTCTAGACGAAGGGGACCCGGACATATGATTTAACTCGTAACCGAGCTTTGTAACACATTCACTTCAGTAGGCTAGGAAGCAAATGCCTTGTTCTTACCAAACAACTCGTTAGTTATTTGCTAGGAACCACTCTCTATAAAATATAGATGGTATCCCCTAGGGGATTCGAACCCCTGTTACCGCCGTGAAAGGGCGGTGTCCTAGGCCTCTAGACGAAGGGGACCCGGACTTATGATTTAACTCGTAACCGAGCTTTGTAACACATTCACTTCAGTAGGCTAGGAAGCAAATGCCTTATTCTTACCAAACAACACGTTAGTTATTTGCTAGGAACCAAAATGTGGTATCCCCTAGGGGATTCGAACCCCTGTTACCGCCGTGAAAGGGCGGTGTCCTAGGCCTCTAGACGAAGGGGACCCGGACATATTAATTTGAACCTAACGTTCCCGTTTAACATCTACGGCCTCATATGCACTCTTCTAAATAACGAATTGTGCCTGGGTGCATTAATTTAAACTTTCGTTTCTGCTTAATAAGGCAGTAAATTGGTGGAGCTACACGGGATCGAACCGTGGACCTCTTGCATGCCATGCAAGCGCTCTCCCAGCTGAGCTATAGCCCCAAATTTTTGTCAACACAGCTAACTTTAGCAGTATATGTATCAGCAGAAATTTAGATTTTGTTCTTACCAAATAACTCGTTAGTTATTCGCTAGGAACCAATATTTGGTATCCCCTAGGGGATTCGAACCCCTGTTACCGCCGTGAAAGGGCGGTGTCCTAGGCCTCTAGACGAAGGGGACCCCGGACATATTAATTTGAACTTTTCACTAGAAAAGGTTCCCGTTTAACATCTACGTAAGTTTGGTGGAGCTACACGGGATCGAACCGTGGACCTCTTGCATGCCATGCAAGCGCTCTCCCAGCTGAGCTATAACCCCAAACCTATCGAACTACATTTAAGTGCACTGCAAGCATTTGCTCGACTGTGTCTCAACTGCGTGGCGCATTCTATGCAGCGCACCTAAAAGTGTCAACTCGTTTTTTTAGGAATTTATTCTATCTGCTACAAATTCAATCGCTTTGGATATTCTTTGCTCAGAACGGCTTCTTCCAATTAAAAATAGTGTGATATCTAAGCCTGGAGACTGCCCTGCCCCTGTTACTGCAACACGTAAAGGCATACCGACCTTACCCATACCCACATCTAATTCAGTCGCTGTATCTTCAATTGCCTGATGAATAGCTTCAGCTGTCCACTCAGTTAATGCCGATAATTTCTGTTGCACCAGTTGCAATGGCTCTAACGCAACACCGCGTAAATGCTTTTTCGCCTGTGCTTCATCAAACTCAGCAAAGTCTTCATAGAAATAGCGGCTAGATGCAGCTAACTCTTTTAGAGTCTTAGCGCGCTCAGCTAATGCAGTGACCACTTCAGCTAATGCTGGGCCATTTGACAGATCAATTTTTTGATCGTCCATGTGCCATTGTAAGTGTGTTGCCACATATTCTGGATCTAGGCTCTTTATATAATGTTGGTTCAACCACACCAGTTTATCGGTATTAAAAGCAGAAGCAGCTTTGTTGATGTCACTCAACTTAAAGAATTGCTTCATTTCTTCTAATGAGAAAATCTCTTGGTCGCCATGTGACCAACCTAAACGCACTAAATAGTTCAGCAGTGCTTCTGGTAAATAGCCATCGTCACGGTACTGCATTACGCTAACAGCGCCATGGCGCTTGGACAACTTAGCGCCGTCATCACCTAGAATCATAGATACGTGTGCATATTCTGGGATCGGCGCCCCTAATGCTTTAAGAATGTTGATTTGACGCGGGGTATTGTTGATATGATCTTCACCACGCACCACACAAGTGATCCCCATATCCCAATCGTCAACCACCACACAGAAGTTATAGGTTGGCACGCCGTCGGTACGGGCGATGATCAAGTCATCTAATGCATCGTTAGAAAATTCAATCCGACCACGAACATGATCATCAAATACCACTGAACCACCGATTGGATTTTTAAAACGCACTACAAATGGTTCATCAGTCTCGCGAGCGGGTAAGTCGCGACAGCAACCATCATACTTTTGTGCTTCACCGTTAGCGGCCTGTGATTCTCTTAGGGCATCGATTCGCTCACGTGAACAGTAACATTTGTACGCTGTGCCCTTTTCTAACATTTGAGCAATGATTTCGTTATAACGGTCAAAACGCTTGGTTTGGTAATATGGGCCCTCGTCCCATGTCAAACCTAGCCAGTTCATGCCTTCTAAAATCGCATCGCAAGCGGCTTGAGTCGAACGCTCAATATCAGTGTCTTCAATACGTAATACAAACTCACCGTTATTTGCACGGGCTTGTAACCAAGAATAAAGTGCCGTACGGGCACCACCAACATGCAAGAAACCGGTAGGACTAGGGGCAAAACGCGTCTTAGTTGTCATAATGGGACACTAACCTATATAAAGTCGTCTAGATAAAGACAATCACGATAAAAAAGTGGGCTTATTCTAACAGTCAAAGCAGGCGCTGCAAATGGGACAAGCTTCACAGTATCACTTATCTGGTTAAATCGTGTCGCGAATCCCTCCCTTTTATAGGGAAGCCAATATAAAGCGATATATAAAGGTGGCACTATTGCTATCACCACCATTGATTAATGCTAACACTTGAGATGATTTTTCAGGCTTTATATTCCAACCCCTAAATCTCTACACCTATATTCCTTCGACTATAAATATCTGCGCCATCGAACACGCGCATCTATACACTATCAATGCACTCATACTATTTAGTACGCTAATTTTTATAAATCACTCACTTCCTCAGCACTTTTACCACAAAAAAGTCCGGTGAATGGGATGAGTTCAACTCGTATTTAATCGCGAGCGCCCAAATTGCATACCATTGACTGGCGAATTAAATAACACTTTGATCGGCGGCATGATTAGCATTAAGCCAATGTGGACAAAAATAGCGCGACCAATGCTTTTTTCACTAAAAAGCGTTGACACTAGATCGAACCTCCCTATAATACGGCTCCACACAGCGAGGTCGATTAGCTCAGCTGGGAGAGCACCTCCCTTACAAGGAGGGGGTCACTGGTTCGAGCCCAGTATCGACCACCATATTTTCTACAAAGAAATTATGGCATACAAAACGTTATATCCCAGGTCGCTTAGCTCAGCTGGGAGAGCACCTCCCTTACAAGGAGGGGGTCACTGGTTCGAGCCCAGTAGCGACCACCATATAACTTAATGTATTAATGTGTAAAAGTCATTCCCAGGTCGCTTAGCTCAGCTGGGAGAGCACCTCCCTTACAAGGAGGGGGTCACTGGTTCGAGCCCAGTAGCGACCACCATTCTTTAGTGAAGAATGACTTAAAAAATGTGTAATTTAAGAATGCCCAGGTCGCTTAGCTCAGCTGGGAGAGCACCTCCCTTACAAGGAGGGGGTCACTGGTTCGAGCCCAGTAGCGACCACCATATTCTGCAATACACACGTTATATCCCAGGTCGCTTAGCTCAGCTGGGAGAGCACCTCCCTTACAAGGAGGGGGTCACTGGTTCGAGCCCAGTAGCGACCACCATATTCTGCAATACACACGTTATATCCCAGGTCGCTTAGCTCAGCTGGGAGAGCACCTCCCTTACAAGGAGGGGGTCACTGGTTCGAGCCCAGTAGCGACCACCATAAATCTCCCCCAATAAACTTTACCCACGTGCTCACTCAACTATGCTTGATCTCAATCAGCGAGTGATAAGTTATGCTATTCGGCATTTTATATTTCGTTAAATACTAAGCACTATCGACACTCAGCCTGATTTCATTCTGCTTTAGCATTTTTGGAGATCTACATTATGGCCAGCGTCAGTCAATCCGCTTCTCTTGCCAATATCGCCACTTATTTAAAGCATACCCACGCCTGCGATGAGCAAACGGCTCTAAAAGAAGCGCGGGAAGTCATGCATAATCTCGTCAGCATGCGCCAAAAAGGCTTTATTACCGGTTGGTACTTTGATGAACAAGGCCATTTAGCCTTGTTACCTAGCGATGCTATCCTTAAACGTATTCTTTTAGAGGATGACTAACAGTCATCAAATGAATTGTGTCTTGATTGACTACGATAGCTATCGACTTAACCTCCCTAGACTTCACATCTCACCTACACTGCTTCTCCTAAAGCAACCCACCACAATATTTGTCGTTATATCGCATACTTTTACGGCTTTTTTTGATCTCAAAATAACTAAGTTTGTTTAATTTATCTGCAACGACAAGAGCCGTCAATTTGGGGCCGATCTTCACTATGGGTGGGTTTCCACCCAAACACAAAATCACTGTGAGCGAGATCTCACCCACCAAACTAAAAGTGTGACAAACATCAAATGAACTACACTTTAGTAACCAAACACTTACAGAAGCCAGTGTAAGTTGGCGTGGTATTTGCCTTTAGTAAGACAGACCTCAGGGAAATCAAGGCTGTATTCCTACTCAAACTTGGTAACAAACTAACCAAGACTGAGGACAAATCCTAACAACAGAAAAAGGAACTCAAGATGATATTGAATCAACAAACTGGATTGACCCGTCCACTCAAAACCTTAGTCAAAATGCTCGCTGTTGCCTCCGTATTTGCGACCAGTTTTAACGTATTTGCAGAACCGATTGAAATTAAGTTTTCACACGTAGTGGCAGAAAACACACCTAAAGGCCAAATGGCACTTAAATTTAAAGAACTCGTTGAACAACGTTTACCAGGTGAATACAAAGTCAGTGTATTTCCTAGCTCACAGTTATTTGGGGATAACAACGAACTAGCGGCACTGCTGTTAAACGACGTACAATTTGTCGCGCCTTCACTCTCAAAGTTTGAGCGTTACACTAAACGTCTACAAATATTCGATTTACCTTTCCTATTCAATGATATGGATGCCGTGAACCGTTTCCAACAAGGTGAAGCTGGTCAAACATTACTGAACTCCATGAGCCGTAAAGGAATTGTCGGTCTGGGTTATTTACACAATGGTATGAAACAGTTCTCATCTAACACACCACTTAAAAATCCTGCTGATGCAAAAGGCTTGAAATTCCGCGTTATGGCATCTGATGTTCTAGCAGCCCAGTTTGATGCTGTTGGTGCAATCCCTGTGAAAAAACCTTTCTCTGAAGTATTTACCCTACTTCAAACCCGCGCTATCGATGGTCAAGAAAACACTTGGTCAAATACTTATTCACAAAAGTTCTATGAAGTGCAAAGCCAAATCACTGAAAGTAATCACGGTGTTCTCGACTATATGGTCGTGACCTCTGACACTTTCTGGAAAGGTCTACCTGCTGACAAACGTAAGATCATCAAAGAAGCTTTAGACGAATCTATCGCATTAGGTAACAAGATTGCCGCTGAAAAAGACAATGAAGACAAACAGTTAATCCTTGATTCTAAACGTTCACAGTTAGTAACTCTATCTCCTGCTGAACGTCAAAAATGGGTTGAGGTAATGAAACCTGTTTGGGCTAAGTTTGAAGATCAAATCGGTAAAGATGTGATTGATGCTGCTGTAGCTGCAAATAAATAATAATGATAATAGCCGCTTAAGCTCAACCGAGCTTAGGCGGCCATTTCAGCGAGGGGATTATGGCTGTGATATCGCGAATATTTGGTTATATTGAAGAAGGTGTGCTCAATTTATTGATCACTCTGATGACGCTGCTAGTGTTTTCAGAAGTCGTCGCTCGCTTCTTCTTCAACACGGGTTTTCTTTGGATCCAAGAACTTACATTAACCTTTTGCGGTTGGTTTGTGTTATTTGGTATGTCCTATGGGGTTAAAGTCGGTGCCCATATAGGTGTCGATGCGTTTGTTAAAAATTTAGCACCAAAGGCTAAAAAGATAGTATCTCTTATTACCGCCTTTGTTTGTATCGTCTATTGCGGACTCTTTTTAAAAGGCAGTTGGGATTATTTAAGCCAGATGTATCAAATCGGTTTGCCTATGGAAGACATTCATTTCCCACAATTTATATTAAAAAGCCTTGATCCAGATTTTGCTTGGAACACTTTAAAAATCGATATTGAAGATGGCGCAATACCGATTTGGTTATCTCAAAGTATTTTAATCATTGGCTTTTTTATGTTGACTTGGCGTTTCGTCGAACTCTTTATTGCCATTCTGCGTGACCAAGTCTCAGGCTTCCAATTTGCCGATGAAGCGAAAGAAAGTATGCATTTAATCGATGAGAGCGCTAAAAACGCTAAAGTAGATCCAGTCTCTGACCAAAAGGAGGCTAAATAATGGCTATTGCAACCCTATTTACCGCCCTATTCGTATGTATGTTTCTCGGTATGCCTATCGCTATCGCATTAGGTTTTTCCAGCATGCTGACGATTTTATTGTTCTCGAATGACTCCTTAGCTTCAGTTGCACTCAAGCTGTATGAGTCTTCATCAGAGCATTACACTTTACTCGCAATCCCCTTCTTTATTCTGTCATCTGCCTTCCTATCAACGGGTGGTGTCGCTAGACGGATTATCGATTTTGCCATGGACAGTATTGGACATGTCCGTGGTGGATTAGCGATGGCATCCGTTATGGCGTGTATGCTGTTTGCTGCAGTTTCTGGATCATCTCCTGCGACTGTTGCGGCAATTGGTTCTATCGTCATAGTCGGCATGGTAAAAGCAGGTTATCCCGAAAAATTTGCTGCAGGCGTGATCACGACCTCTGGCACTCTCGGGATTTTGATCCCACCTTCAATCGTCATGTTAGTGTATGCCGCAGCAACTGAAGTGTCGGCTGCAAAAATGTTTATGGCAGGCTTAATCCCAGGTTTAATGATGGGATTTATATTGATGATCGTCATTTATATCGTTGCCCGCTTTAAAAACTTGCCCTCACGTCCTTTCCCTGGCGTTAAACAACTGGGGATTTCAAGTGCCAAGGCAATGGGTGGATTAGCACTCATCTTTATCGTATTAGGCTCTATCTATGGTGGCGTCGCTAGCCCAACCGAAGCATCAGCTGTGGCTTGTGTATATGCTTACCTTATTGCGGTATTTGGCTACCGTGATATCGGGCCATTAAAAGACGTGGCATGGCGTAATCAAGGTGAAAACTTAGCCAAAGCAACTGCGCGTAACTTAGGCCATATGTTCTTAGGACTGATTAAAACGCCTATCGACAAAGACATACGTCATGTTGTGCGCGATGGTGCCAAGGTCAGTATCATGCTGCTGTTTATCATAGCTAACGCTATGCTATTTGCGCATGTATTAACCACAGAACGTATCCCTCACATTATTGCTGAGTATATTGTTAGCATGGGTTTACCCGCCTGGGGATTCCTGATCATCGTTAACTTACTGTTACTTGCTGCCGGTAACTTTATGGAGCCATCAGCGATTGTACTCATTATGGCGCCAATTCTGTTCCCTATTGCAACGCAATTAGGTATAGATCCTATCCACTTAGGTATCATAATGGTCGTGAACATGGAGATCGGTATGCTAACGCCGCCAGTGGGACTCAATCTCTTTGTCACCGCTGGGATCACGGGGCGCAGTATTGGTTGGGTGATTCAGTCGGTTCTGCCTTGGTTACTCGTGATGCTAGCCTTCTTAGCCCTGATTACTTACGTACCACAGATTTCACTCTTCTTACCTGAATGGTTGGATTCGATGCGTGGATATTAGTCTGCAATTCAAGGTTGTGAGATTACCCCTTGATTACAGATAGATTTTAAGCGAGCCTAGTCAGGCTCGCTTTGTCTTATTATGCGCAGTATCAGTTATTGATCCCGTTGCTTTATCAGGATAACCACCATGTTGCCCATGACGCCTAAGGCCAAGAAACGCCTCTTTCTGACCGTTGTGTTACTTGCAGGCCTATTTGCAACCCTCAAACTGACCTACTGGGTGCATTTGCATCAAGGTAAAATCGAGATCCAAAAGCAATCGGAGAAACAACTAAAGGAATTAGTCAGTTTTCTCGATGGTGCACTATCGCGCTACGAAAGTATTCCCCACGTGCTCTCGACTAACCCAATGCTCGCCAATGTCCTGAACGACCAGCAGAATCCAGATAAAGTCCAAGAGCTTAATTTATATCTCGAAGAAATTCAGCATGTCACCGAAGCATCCGATATCTATCTGATCGATGCCTTAGGTATCGCCATTGCCGCCAGTAACTGGCAACAAAGTTTTTCCTTTATTGGCAAGGACTACTCCTTTAGACCCTATTACACAGATGCTATCTCGGGCAATCTAGGCCGTTATTACGCAGTGGGTACCAGCTCAGATAAGCGCGGATTTTATTTCTCTTACCCTATTTATCAACAAGGTGGTAAAGGCATACTTGGGGCCATCATAGTCAAAGTTAATATTGCCGACATAGAGCAACAAAGTACCAGTATCGCGATTGCGGGTCAGTATCAGTTCCTTATCAGTGATCCTGAAGATATCGTCTTTATTTCCAGTATCGATGAATGGCGGTTAAAGTCACTAACCCCGCTTACCCAAGCCAAGCAATATGCCCTTAATGCCTCAAAACGCTATGCAGAACGTCCCATAGGAGAGTTGTTGATGAAGCCGCCCTATGAAAGTGGTAGTCAAGCTATGCTCTACCAGCTGCAAACGGGTACAGACCATGAACAATACATGGACATCCACCAATCAATGGCTAAAGCAGGCTGGCGAGTACACATCTTAGCGCCAATCAAACCTTTACTGACCTCTTTGCCCGCACTGATGTTACTGTCAGCCAGTATTTATCTTTTGCTGGCACTCAGCATCCTATTTAACGCCGAGCGCCGTCGCAATCTACACCGAATGCAACTAGCGCAAAGCCTATTAGAACAGCGAGTTGAAGAACGTACTCAGGACTTACAGCAGGCCAATAATCAGCTCAAAGATACTCAAGATGAGCTGATCCAAGCGGCAAAACTGACAGTAATCGGTAGTTTATCCGCCAGTATTAACCATGAACTCAATCAACCACTCGCGGCACTTCGCAGCTATGCCCAAAATACCCAAACTTTTCTCGCCCGTGATATGCAAGATAAGGCACTGGATAATATCAAGATTATTATTGAACTTACCGACAGATTAGCCGATATTGTTGGGCAATTTAAAAGCTTTACCCGCAAGAGCCAAGGCGCTGATAGCGCAACCGATATTGGCCGCTGTATCAAGCAAGCCCTGACCATAGTTCAACCTGCTATTGATAAACAGGGTGTTGAACTCGATGTGCAATTACCCAACGGCAACTATCAGGTTTGGGGCGATAAGGTTAGATTACAACAAGTGTTTGTCAACATTATGAGCAACGCCATTGTCGCTATGCAACAATCGGTTAAACGCCAATTGGTTATCCGCGTGACCAGTGAAGATAAGTTTTGCATCAGCATCCAAGATTCAGGCCCGGGTGTACGTGAAAGCCAAATGGAGAAAATCTTCGAACCTTACTTTACCACTAACGAGCGCCACGGACTGGGGCTGGGCTTATCAATTTCACAACGCATTATCGAATCCATGCAAGGCCAAATTAACGTTGCCAATGCCGAAGAGGGTGGCGCTATTTTCCAGATTATTTTACCTATTTACTTGCTCGAGGAACGTTAGTTTTATGAGTGTGCCCAATTCAATTCAAGATTATTCTGTTCTCATCATCGACGATGAGCCGCACATAGGCACAGTTCTCGTTCAACTATTTGAACTGGAGGGCATTAAGGCACTCGCCACCACAGAACCCAAAGGTATCGCTAAGTTGCTGCATAAAGATTGGGCGGGAATGGTGATATCGGATGTCAACATGCCACAATTAGACGGCATCAGCTTAATGCAACAAATCCGTCTGCAAGATCCCGATCTCCCCGTTGTCCTACTCACTGGTTTTGGTGATATTGCCATGGCAGTCAATGCCTTAAAACAAGGCGCCTACGACTTTCTTGAAAAACCCTTTAATAACGAACATATACTCGATGTGGTTAAACGCGCCTTAGAAAAACGCAGTCTGACCTTAGAGAACCGCAAGCTTAAAAAGGATCTCGAAAGCCAAAGCGTACCGGGCCCTCGTATTTTGGGCAACAGTGTCGGCATCAACCGTATGCGCCACATCATAACGCAAGTGATAGATACGCCTGCGGATGTGTTAATTGAAGGCGAAACAGGTACAGGTAAAGAACTTGTTGCCCGCTATTTACACGACCACAGCAGCCGCAGCCAAGCCAACTTTGTCGCCATCAACTGTGGTGCAATCCCCGAAAACCTGATTGAAAGTGAACTCTTTGGCGCCGAAGCAGGGGCCTTTACTGGCGTCGATAAGATGCGCATTGGCAAATTTGAATATGCCAATGGTGGCACGTTATTTTTAGATGAAATTGAAAGTACGCCACTGTCTCTGCAAGTAAAGCTGCTGCGAGTGCTTGAAGATCGTAAGGTTGAACGTTTAGGCTCTAACAAGAGCATCAATTTAGATATTCGCGTGATAGCGGCTACAAAAGTCGATTTAAAAGGTCTGTGTGACACGGGGGAATTTCGCCAAGACTTGTTGTATCGCTTAAATCTAGTGACTGTGCCCATCCCTCCCCTGAGAGATCGCCGTGAAGATATTCCGTTACTCTTTTTACACTTTGCCCGCGTCGCATCGGCACGCTATCATAAAGCGCTTATCGCCTTAAATGCAGAGCAAAACGCGATACTTACTTCCCACGACTGGCCAGGCAATGTGCGTGAGTTACGTAATCTCGCTGAACGCTTTGTGCTACTGGGCGGAGAAGCCGCCTTTGCTGGCACGTTAGGCAATACTCCAAGCCTGCACTCGAGTATGTCCCTGCTACAAAGGGTAGAGTTTTTTGAACGGGTACTGATTGAAGAAGCACTTAGCCACAACAAGGGCAGTATTAAGCAGACCATGGAGCAGCTAGAACTGCCCCGCAAAACCCTCTACGACAAAATGCGTAAATACGATTTAGACCGCAAACAATACATTAATTCCGATGACTAAAGGGCATATTTAAGCTTTAGACCAACGCCCGTTTGACATGAGTTTGATGGTAATGCAAACGGGTGATTGCTAAGGCAATCAAGGCTAATAAGGTTAACGACCCCATCACCACACCGCGCCACTGCGCCTCATGCCAAAACATCATCAAATAAGGGCCGCCAATCGCAGCACCTAAGTAATAACAACATAAATAGAGTGACGTCGCCTTAGCTCGATCACGACTGGCCCGCATTGCAACAAAGGAATTACAGCAACTATGGGTAAGGAAGAACCCACAGGCGGTCATTAAAAAACCTAAGCTGATGGTTAAGGTCGTATCAAACAGGGTCAGTAAACTGCCGAGCAACATCACGCACCAAGACCACTGATACAACTTATGTTGGCCAAATTTGGCGAGCCACTTTGCAGTGAAATACGACGCAATAGTCCCGCTGGAATAACACAGGAAAATCAAGGTGGCTTGGAAACGACTCCATTCATAGGGTGGAGCCATCAAATGCAGTTGAATAAAGCTAAATTGATTCACCATCATCATAAAGGTCAAGCCGCCAATCGCGTAGACCAAACGCATTTGCGCATCGGTGAGATGATGACTAAAGCCATGAAGATCTTGCGCTAAACGGGCGCGTTTTGATAAGGAAGGCTCAGTGTTACTTGGTGACATCGACTGCGCATCGGCAAGTGAAGGCAGCAAATAGTTCACTAAAGCCACCCCCGCTAACGTCACTAGAAACAGCAACCACATAGATTCTTGCCAAGATAAAAACTGCGACATTAAACCACCTAGCAGACGTCCAACAATCCCGCCAATACTGTTCGCCATAATATAAATGCCTGCGGCTTTCAGCATAGTGCTTGGTGATAATTGCTCCTTAAAGTACGCCATGGCAATCGCAGGTACGGCAGCGAGTAATGCACCTTGTAGCAATCGCACTAGCACTAACCCATTAAAATCCGGCGCCCAAATTAATAGTAAGTTAGACAATGCCAATAACCACAAGCTGACAATGATCGGTGTGTGTCGACCGATACGATCTGACAGTACCGCATACAAGAGCAATGAAAAGGCTAAGGAAAAACTGGTCACCGACAGGATCAAGGTTGCTTTAGAGCCTGATACCGCAAAATGTTCCGCAATCAGCGGCAACATGCCTTGCATTAAATACAAGTTGATATAGACCACCACTGAAGCGACGCAGAGCGCCCACATCAATCGGGTGTCACGCTGTTTATTGTCAATCATAGTATCTAATACGGCTTGCACGGGAGCCTCGACCAAGTATCACTCATAGGATAGACAAAGATTATCACTGGGCATAACATAACAATAATAGATAATATCTATCGTAATCATTGATTTTTGTTATAGAAATAGCGCGCCAAAAGTACACATCTTGCCACTGATAAAATAGTACGAGCCCGATTAATGGATATTCGCCAACTCAAACATTTAGATGCCCTTGCCAATACCGGCAGCTTTACCGCCGCAGCCAAGAAACTGAATATGGCTCAGCCCGCGTTAAGTCAAAGTATCAAGCGCTTAGAGGTCGCACTCGGCGTCACCTTAGTCAATCGTACGAGCAACAAGAATGATAAACTGCTCACACTCACGGCCGAAGGTATAGTCCTGCATCAACACGCCACTTTGATCCTAAAACAAGTTAAGCAGGCCGAAGCGCAAATCCGCGCCATGGCCAATCTCACCTCAGGGGAAGTCCGCATTGCCGTGCCGGGCATGCTGGGTTCTTTCTATCTCCCCTCGCGCTTAATGGCTTTTCGGCATAAGTACCCCGAGTTAAAACTATCACTGTTTGAAGGCGGGACGCGGGATGCACTGCGCATGTTGCAACAGGAAGAAGTGGATATTGCAATCATTACCGCCCAAGACCTACAGCCCGAATTTGATAGTCAGCTGTTGATCCGTGAGCAAATGGTGATCGCCATGGGTACCGAACACCCTTTAGCGGAACATAGCGCTGTGAGTCTACATGACTTTTTCGACCATGAATTAGTGATGTTCAAAACAGGTTATTTCCACCGTGAGTGGATACTCTCTCAAGCCAAAGAATTAGGCAAAAAGCCCAATATTGCCTTCGAGACCAATTTGATTAATCTGATTAAACAGATTGTTTCCCAAGGATTTGGGATCACCAGTGTACTTGAGATGGCGATAAGCTCAAAAGATGACATTTTAGCCAAACCCTTCGATCCACCGGTATTTTTAAACCTCCATATTGCATGGAAAAAGCAGCGCCCCGTCAGCCAAGCAGACCGCGCCTTTGTCGATTTTTTAATGTCAAATCGCTAACACAAACCAGCAAATACAAAAAGGGCTGATATCAATATCAGCCCTTCTCTCTTACCATTAAACCTTCCGATTTTACTCTGAGGGTTTAGCCTTGTTTACGACGACCAAAAGCAAAAGGTAGCAACAACAAGCTTAACCAACCTAAGGCACCACCATCATCTTTCTTGGCTGGTGTTTCAGTCACAGATACAGACACAACACTTGAATCTTTATTGCCGTGGTTATCAGATACTGTCAGTTGGAATGAAACCGTCTGAGCAGAGCCACTCACGTTTGGTGCAACGAGATTAAGCTTGGCCACATTAGCGTCAAAGTTAAAGCTAGCGCCCCCTAACTGAGTCCATTTGTAGGTCAAAGGATCATTGTTGGCATCCGACGACTTGCTCGCATCGATGAACAAAGGTTTACCTTCTTGGACAGTGGCAGGAGCTTCAATCACAGCGACTGGCGCCACTTCTGGAACATCAAATTGATACTCCTGCTTCAAGATTTCAGCCGAGTCGTTATTCACTTTGTTGGTCAATGCCACTATGTTGCCTTGACTCGCCTTACGTGGCACTAAGTCAAATGTGACATCTAATGCCGCAGCAGCAGAGGCCATTTCGATAGTCCAAGTGATCTTATTGCCCACTTGCGCACCTTGATGGCTAATATTAGCCACTTCATGACCTTCTGGTAATAACGCCTCTAGGGTGTAAACACGGGTTTCTTGCGTTTTGTTCGCTTCAATACGTGTCTTCATCACTTTAGCGGTACCAGGTGTTAATTCACCAGAAACAGTACTGCCTAGAGGAGGTAATACGTCATCACTAACGCGCTCAAATACGACCGGAATTTTAACAGGTGCGACTTTGTCATCAGTGGTGGTCAGCGTCAGCATAGCTATGCCAGCATCTCCCACTAGCATTGCTTGTTTCCATGCTAAGTTGACATTGAAATCTTTATGATCACCCGTAAGATTTGCAGTTAAGTTATCACCCGCTTCATCGTATAAGGTTACTTGTTTCAAACTAAAGGCATCATCCGCATCGGCTGCAGATGCCTGATAGTTTTGTACAACGACAATATACTCACCCTTCACTGGGTTCTTAATGGATACACTTTCCTTTGAACCGCCAAACGCAGAAGATGCCGCGATAGAAAGCTTGCTACCGTCTTTCTTATCGAGTATCACAAACATATCTAAGTCAGGAGAGGTTGTATTACCGATTGATGCATTGAAATATAAAGCTTTATCTTCAACATTAAAGCTAAATACTTTTACGCCATCGGCCAAATCATCAAATGCACTATCGGTATTTGAATCCTGTTTCACACTTGATTCATAAGTAGCGCTTAATTTAAGTGCAGTCACTGTCGCCGCAACACCCGGTAGATCAATCGCTTTCAAGTGCGCCAAATTACGTTCATCTGCATCACGTGAGGCTGAAACATTAACCAAAGCAGGTAAATCGCGTTTAGCTATCTTAGCTACGATCGGCATATTAACCGCTGGGAAAGTATCGGACGTTAATACTAAGTTACCAAAGCCCCAACTTGCACCGACGTCAGTCACATCCGCAGTCACTGTAATCGTTTGGCTTTCACCTTTTTTGAGATTAAAGCTCTCTGGCGTCACAGTTAACGCGAATTTATCCGTTGCGGAAACGCCTTTTGCAGTCCAGCTACCATCAGCCGTTGCAGTGACAGTACGTGTCCAAGTACAAGTATCGATACAACGTGAATCAGCCATGCTTGGAATGTTTAGCTTACGTGGATCGCCACCTGTCGAAGGATTAGCAATCTCGTAGTTTAAGGCACTTTCATCCATCACTAAGCCCGTTTTTGCCGCTAAATCAACACGAATACGACCGGCTCCTACGTCAAACGGATCAGCAACGGTTTTACCATCGGCTTTTTTCATGGCTTGGGCTGTCGTTGACGTCATCATTAGCGCAGAACGAATGTTGTCTGGCGTCCAATCCTTATGCAGCGATTTAAGTAACGCACCAGCACCGGCAACGTGAGGACTCGCCATTGAAGTACCTGACATCAAAGTGAAATCAGCAGGATCTGTACCTGTTTCATCATGGCCAAACTGTTGGTCGGAATAAGCTGCGTAGATGTCACTGCCCGGTGCAGCGACATAGGGTACGAGTACATCGTTAGTCAGATTAGGTCCAATCAATGAACTGGCAGATAAAACATCCGCTTCTTTACTGGCAACTTTAGGGGTTGGAGACAGCGTGATTTCAAGAGCAGGATTTGCCGCCATAGCAGCAATCAATTCTAAGCCATCAATATCACCAATAAATACCGCTGGAATATTCAATTTATCTAGCCCCGACATAGTCAGACGCGCATTATTTTCACCATCTCTATTGAAAACAATCACACCCTTAGCGCCAGCGGCCATTGCTGCGGCCACTTTGATATCGAATGAGCAAACACCGCGTCTTAAAACGGCGATCTTGTCTTTAAAGGCATCTGCTGGGAACGGTTTACAGGCTTCAAAATTGGTCGCATCAATTGCGCCAGCATAAAGGGGAACACCTTTGAGCACTTCAGTTTGAACCGGACCAGAACCAGCAGTGTAATGATAGTTTTTACCATTAAATTCCACGGCGCGTACTATGTCACGGTTATGAGTCGAGTTAGCTACCGAAGTATACCAAGGTGCATTTTTAGGCGTAGAGTAAGGTGTTTGATTAATCGCAGGGCTCGTGCTTGTCGCGGCACGTGTGTTACCCGCAGCCACTGCAGCAAAAATCCCTGCATTACGCGCGGCTAAAAAGCCTTGTTCCGTCGCACTATTCCACGGGTTTCCACCGCCACTGATAGAAAAGTTAAGCACATCGACGCCATCTTTAATCGCATCATCTAAGGCTTTTAAAATCGGTGCGGTCGGGCAGCCAGAATAAGTGTCGCCCGCATTACCCGGATTACAAATTTGATAAGCTATGATGTTTGCATGTGGTGCAACACCTGAGATTTGTTTAAATTCAAGGCCTGTCGCAATGCCATCGCTTTCTAACTTACCTGTTTCACCTTGCACATAAGGCACATTCACTAGGATGTTACCTGCTGCGGTACTCGCAACGTGAGTACCATGCCCACCGTAATCCTCACCATTTTTAGCTGGAGGGGTGTCACCAAACACTTTTGCATCGTCGTAGTTATTTGTTATCTCAGAGTAACTGCGAACTCCAATCAACTTGTCATTACACATGCTCGCGAAATCAGTTTTACAATCACCAATATAGATGCCTTGACCTAATGGGTTTGTGTGGTCATAGCCATCTTGGCCAACATCAGCGAATGAAGCATGATCTGAGTTAATACCTGAGTCGATAATACCGACGATCACGCCTTCCCCCATGGCTTTAGTGCCCGTCGCGCTGCCATCCCATACATTAGGAGAACCGATAAGCGCTTGACTGACATCGGTTTCCATTTGCTCCATACGCTCGCGCTCAACAAACGCAACCTCAGGTAACTCAGCCATTTTCTTCGCTTGAGCTTGAGTAATGCGAACCGCCATACCGTTTAACGCATACTGATATGTCGTTAATGGTTGCAGATTGGTGCCAATAGCCGCACTCGCGTTAGCTAAAAATCGGTTCTGTTTTACTTTCAAATAACTAACATAACTTTTGACTTCAGCTTTAGAAGCATCAAGTTTACCGTTCACAGCAACTTTTGAAGTACCGTTTACCTGCACTCTTTGTGAACTAGTCGCTTTTAATCCTGGAATAGTTCCTTGGTAATTAGCAACCGAACTATCGCGTAAACGGACGATATAAGTATATTCACCCTCACCTAAATCTGCTTCAGGTACAAACTTAACCTCAGCTCCGGCAGCGTTACCGCGTAATGAAGTGACTTGTAATTCACTTGGAATATCTAACTGCAAGGTTTCACCCGTAGGTGATAATACGGTTTGTGCATTTGCCGCCGACGATAACAGTGCCATAGACACTGCTAATGCTATTTTAGTTTTCATTGTGACTTCCCTAATTCTTATAAGTTGTATGATTTATAAAACTCAGGTTTGGGTGGCATGAAAACGCTGCGGCAACCAAAAACATCACCCGTAACTGACATTTTTTATGAATAACCATTCAATTTACTGTGATGATGATCACTGAGTTTTATCGCGATAATTTGTAACACGTGATGATACAAATTAAAACAGCAAGTTAACAGAACGTAATTCAGTAAATGATGAACAACCTCATACCTTGTTAAAATAAATCCATAGAACCTTTATCAGACTGTTTTATGTCCCAACGATAAGTCGTAGTATAAAAATCGATACAAACAAATAATAAACATTAAATCATACAGTTAAACTTAAACTTTAAGTGTCAGCTCAAAAATACCCTTAGGTTAAACAGAATAAATCCCCGTAAATAAATATTCTTTTTATAAATATCATTAGTTACAAAATAAACGCAAAATATCTTTTGCGAAACAATAAACAACAAAAACCACAGCATTAATTTAACAAAATATATACATATTGTATTTGTATGATATTTTACAAAATGATACCCCTTATAAAAATTAACTAACTTATGCATTAATATTCTTAATCCTGTATAGAGCAAGTTAATACTTAATCTCACATTTACAGCATAGCAAGCGGATTAATGATCACAAAAAAGCCCTTTCAATATAGAATTGAAAGGGCTAAATCTTCATCAATATAAAAACAATATTATTGCAGTTGTGGCCAGTGGTTAATTCGCCATCACCGCCTTCATTAACACTTCTGTCGTGAACTTATCATTATTGATAACTGGGAACCTGTCATAGGTTTGGAAGATCACTTGGTCTTGAAACTTGATCATCGCCACTACGCCATATTGAATACTTTTATCGATCGATTTAGCGGGCAATGTAAATTTAAATGGCACAGGTGCTCTGGCGATATTGAAGGTTTTTTGTGCGACGATGACACCTGGAGTATTCAAATCAATAATGGCAATAATGATTTGGCAGCCTTGAGGTAATGGGATCTTCTCTAGATAGCCAGCTGCGCCATTGATGATAATCGGTTGATCAGGTGTTACAGTCACGCAGCCATTGAGCAAGACAGCCATGAGAGAGAACAATATAAACGATTTTATTTTCAGATACATACTAACGTCCTTTTACCATGCGTATCAGGCCTTCTTGGGTAGAAGAAGCCACTAACTCGCCTTGTTGATTGAAAAACTGCCCTCTGACGTAACCTCTGCCACCGCTAGCATTAGGGCTATCGATACTGTAAAGCAACCACTCTCCCATATTAATCGGACGGTGGAACCACATCGCATGGTCGATCGTCGCCATTCGTACCCCAGGACTTAAGAAGGATACACCGTGGGGCTGAGCTGCCGTGACTAAAAAGTTAAAGTCTGAGGCATAGGCGAGTAAATATTCATGGATATGGGCATCATTTGGCATAGGACCATTAGCCCTCATCCAAACATAACGGTACGGCTCGGTTTCTTTAGGCGCAAAAGGGTGCAGTGGATTGACCAATCGCATCTCAATTGGCGCATCGGCCATAAACTTTTCAAGTATGCTCGGCGGTACTTTATCCCGCATCGTCAGCGCCAATTCCTGCTGATTCAACAGACCTTCAGGTCCGGGCACTTGCGGCATAGCGGCTTGATGACTAAAACCTTCCTCAGGTTCTTGGAAGGAGCAGGTCATATGAAAAATCGGCCGACCTTTTTGAATTGCACTAACCCGACGAGCGCTAAAACTACCGCCATCACGCATATTTTCTACTTCATAAACAATCGGCAACTTCTCGTCACCTGCACGTAAAAAGTAGGAATGTAATGAATGGATCTTACGCTCAGCAGCTACAGTCTGTTTTGCGGCGCTCAGTGCTTGACCCATCACTTGACCACCAAACACATGCCCAAAACCCAGATCTTGGCTTTGACCACGAAAGAGGCCAATTTCAATTTGCTCAAGGGAAAGTAATGATAAAAGATCGTCTAATACCTGACTCATGGGATCCTACTGCGTAATTAGCAATTAATCTTAAAGGGTAACTCAGTTAGCCTTAAGCTGACCAGTCTTCTATCAATTATTCACAATCAAATCATCACTCCAACGGTGAGAAATTAAACGAGGCACGCTGGAGTGTCTATGTTATTTATTGTGGTTAGCATTTACGGTTTTATTGAGCCACTTACTGGATTTAAATCGCTATAGATGCAGGCTTAGTTCAAATACAAGCATGGTGAATCAATCGATTTTAATGTGATGTTCTAGCGCACTTAACTTAGACCAAGACAAAACCTTATCCTCTCCACAGGAGTGCAAAGTCACGGGGAAGGATTGGTGTAACTGTGGCCACTGCTGCGCGAGGTTATCTGGCGTAAAAAGACCTTCATTAAAATACATAGGCTGAAACTCGACAAACATGCCGTGGCTAACACTGCCCGCTCCGGCGAGTAGATGTTGACCATTTGGCGCCTGTTCACTCACCAAGAAAGCCGTAGTCGCCGTTAATGATTCAAAGGAAAATAGCGGCTGAATCGCACTCGCTAAATGTTTGGCCGTCATCGCGGTTACGGCCTGAGGGCATAAACTATTGACTCGAATATTATGAATTTCACCTTCTAATGATAAGCTATTCACCATGCCAACCAGCGCCATCTTGCTCGCACTAAAACCAACTTGATGCAAGTCACCGAACAAGGCCGAGGCTCCCGTTGTCATCATTATCCGGCCAAAATGCTGTTGTTGCATATAAGGCCAAACAGCTTGAGTGAGATAAAAGCTGCCATTGAGATCGACATCCAATTGCCGTTGCCACTGCTCAAGTTTAATGTGCTCAAAAGGACAAGCACCATAAACGCCCGCGTTATTAATCAAGATATCAATGCGATGCCAGCGTAGGATCACCTCTTCAATCATGCTATTCACTTCATTTCGCTGACTCACATCAAGCACAAAATAAATGCAATCTCCACCGAGTTTAATAATGCTGCAATAGGTCTGCATTAATTCTAAGTTAGCTTGGCTCGTCTGAGCGCCGTCGGTGGAAATTGACTCATAGGACGATAACGGCTGGTCGACGAGTATCACTTTTGCCCCCCGTTCAGCCAACATGATGGCATACGCTCGACCTAACCCAGCCGCAGCCCCAGTGACTAATGCCACCTTATTGTCAAAACGCATCCAAATATGTCCTTATCGGCATTGTTGTAGCGGCAAAAAATAACGAGCATAGGGTAACAACCGCCTATGCTATCTACTAAACAGAGTATTTAGCGTTACGCCTATGTCATGGACAGCACAAAGCCTCCATCAACATTAACTATGGAAACACAGACTTTTTTGATTTTCTTTGAACTTAACGACAAATCTCATCCTGCATCAGTGAACATATGTGCGCCAATTCAAACTCTGTTAAATGCGTTTATTAGATAGTGCTCACTTTCGTGTTAAATCTTGTTATGCTATGCGCTAATTGAGCCCTTGCTCGGTACCATTCCCATTTACCAATAATGACTGGACGCCATGAATCCTTGGATTTTAGCAATAAGACCCCGTACGCTACCCGCGGCCATAGGTCCCCTACTGATAGGCAACATTCTCGCCCTGCATCTTGAGAGTTACAGCTGGTTAATCGCTGCCACTTCAATGTTGTGTGCTGTCTTATTACAAATCGCCGTCAACCTCGCTAACGACTATTTTGATTTTAAAAATGGCATAGATACAGACGAGCGCTTAGGGCCCGTTCGCGTGACTCAAAGTGGGTTAATTTCACCAACAAGCGTTCGCAATGCCATGATATTTTGTCTCTTAATGGCGCTTGCCGTGGGATCATATCTGATTTGGCACGGAGGCTGGCCCATCGCCATTCTCGCCGCAGCCGCTATTTTAGGTGCTCTTGGCTACAGTGGTGGCCCCTATCCCCTCGCCTCCCATGGGCTCGGTGAAGTAGCGGCATTTGTCTTTTTTGGCTTAGTTGCAGTGGTGGGCAGTTATTATTTGCAGGCGGGCGATACGACTATTAATGCTTGGTTATTAGGCTGTGCGATTGGCTTATTTAACGCTGCGATTATGTTAGTGAATAACACTCGCGACATCCGTACCGACACCCAAGCGGGCAAGCATACTCTAGCGGTACGTATCGGCGAAGCTCAGGCAAAAGTGCTTTATCAAGCCTTAATCTATTTGCCCTTTGGCCTAGTCATCGCTGGCTTTTTATTCGGTATTCTACCCGGTTTACCAGTACTACTTGCGGGATTATCTCTGCTTATTGCCCGCAAACTCAGTAGCGATTTTTATGCAGTTTCTGGTGAAGCCTTAAATCCGTTACTCGGCCGCACAGCTAAGTTAACCATGATTTTCAGTACCTTGTTTAGCGTGGGTTTAGTTTTTACCGCATAAGAGTAAATCCGCTAAGTTAATGCTACACCACAGCTCAATGCTGAATATAAAAAGGTTCATATCTTCGATAGATACGAACCTTTTTTATTGGCGGCAGCACGACTTCAATTTGGCTTATTATCGACGAGGGAAATCCTACCCCCATTTATTGCCAGATATAACCAGAGATCAGCGTGTTTAACAAAATACCATTAAAGTTGCGTTCGGCATGGGATGAACCATTATGGCCTGCACCAAAACACACATGTAGCGGTAATAAATGTTCTTCCCGCGGATGACTGAAACGCGCTTCAGGGGCTGATTTCCAATGAGTTAATGCTGTTTTTACCTCGGCAAAACTAACACTTGCTGTTAAAGTTTGCGTCAACCAATGATCAAATTCTGCACTGCGGCTTTGCACTGTGAGATCGCTTGAGAAAAATGCCCGCATATTGTGAAACGACATGCCAGACCCCACGATCAACACCCCTTGATCCCGCAGCGGCGCTAAAGCCTCCCCAATCGCTATATGGATTTTAGGATCGAGGCTGTGGACTAACGACATCTGCACCACGGGAATATTCGCCTCAGGATACATCAACTTAAGTGGTACAAAAGTACCGTGATCAAATGCGCGTTCGCTATCTAAGCGGGCGGCGATGCCCTTATCCGATAGCATATTCGCAATCTGTGCGGCTAATTCTGGCTCACCGGGTGCAGGATATGTCAGCTGATAAGCCTCAGGTGGAAATCCATAGTAATCATACAAAATACTTGGCTTTGGGCTACTCGACAAAGTCACCACAGATTCTTCCCAATGGGCAGTGATCAACACAATCGCCTTCGGAGTTGGCATTGGCGCTGTTACTGAAGTTAAAAATGCACGCAACTCCCTATGATTAACATCATTGAGCAAAGGCATAGGGCCACCACCATGGGGCACAAATAGCACAGGCATACGACTCGCGTTAACTTGCATCATAATCCTCTCGTGTTGATTAACTTATATCTGTACTACTGGCTTTAAACTCAGCATTTCTCACTTAACTCACGGTTCTACATAATACTTCAATGCACGCTTAAAATGCGGAACGACTCTGCACCAACTGCCGCTGAAATCGCACTAAACGCTCAACAATTTCATCGAGTTTAATAATCAGAAAGAGTCCTGCCGATAAGCTCAATGCCGGCAGTGCATTAATCGGCGCTTCATAGTTAAAGTGGAAATAAATCGCCCCCAGCATAATCGCCAGTAAACCGCTCGCCGATAGCACTCGGTAGTCACGTAGACACAACCCAAGGGCACCAATCACTTCCATCAAACCAATAAAATAGCCAAATCCGGTGGGAAGATTCATCAAAGTAAACGGAACATGGAACATAGACACGCTAAATAACTTGGCAAATCCCGAGATGAAAAACACTATGCTCATCGCCAATGTGACGGTTGCAGCGGCGCGATTGAGTGTATTGGCACAAAGGAATAACTTCTGTGTATCAACCTCTGCAACTAAGCCATTGATACTTGAACCCTTAGTATCACATAAGTTTGAAAATCGCATCGCACACACCCCATTAAACGTGATATTTGCCGTCAGTCTTGGGCATAAATTCGCAGACGACGAGCGAGAATGGAATCGATTATGAGCCGATAAAAGATAAATAAATATGGAATAAAATCTAATATCTCATAAACTAATAATTTACGACTTGCGAGCAATCCCAGTGACCTTAGACCAACTGCTGATGTTTAAAACCGTGGCTGAGGCGGGCTCACTCAAAGCTGCTAGTGACAAGCTACATAAAACCCAACCCGCCATTAGCCAAAGTATCAAACAGTTAGAATCCCAACTCGATCTTATCCTGTTTAATCGCGAAGGTTATCGACTCGCCATCACTGAGCAAGGTCGAAAACTGCTGCAACATACCCTGCGGGTACTGAATGAAGCGCAAGAAATGAAGCAAGTAGCGAAGCATTTAGCCAAAGGTAACGAAGCAAGCATCACCTTAGCTTTTGAAGCCTCTTTCAATCTCGCTCGAATTTTGCCGATTTTAGAGCTGACTCAAAATGAGTTTCCCTATACCCAAATTATTCTCAAACAAGAGTTTTTAACTGGTGCACTCGAAGCGCTGAATCAAGATAAAGCTGAAATCATCATCTCCGCAGGCGGAATTGAGCCCATACGTTCGAGCCATTTAGAATTAGCCTATCTTTTTTCCGGTAGCCTTCTCGATGTTGCCGCGCCGCGCATGCTTGAGCGTCATCCGACACTGACCTACGCACGAGAACTCGTTAATGAATACCAAATCGTGATCCAAGATACAGGCTCAGGCACTGCGAATATTGAGTTTGGGGTACAGGCGGGGCAACGACGTTGGTATGTTAATGATTTTTACACCAAAAAAATGCTTATTCAAAGTGGTATGGGCTGGGGCAAGCTGCCGCACTATATGATTGAAGATTCACTCAAACAAGGTGCATTGATTGCACTGGATCTGCGTGAAAGGCAAAACAATATTCAACTCGATTACTATGTGATGCGAAAACCCCACTCACCTTTAGGCCCCGTCGCCCAAGCACTCTGGCAAAAGCTGATCGCCTTTGCTACTGATGAACTTGCATAATTAAAAAGTAAAAAGGGCCAACAGGCCCTTTTAAATCAAACAAAAACTACTGTATTTCTTGTTTGGCAATGGCACGATCTAACTTAGCTCGTTCAACTTCGGGTAACGCCTTAATCGCGTTCACTAAGCTGATGAGATCTGTGCCTTCTTCAGCGGCTAACAAGAGTAAATTACTCTTGTTCTGCCAATCCACTTTCAGGCCATGAGCTTTTGCAAAATCCGCAGCAGAAACACCAGGTTTGAGCTTAACAACTAATTTTCCTGTCATTTCTGCAAATGGCTTACCAGACTGAGTCACCACTTTTTGCCCTTTCGTCAACTGTTTTGCTTCTTTCACCACGCCAGCGTCAGTTTTGACAAAATATTGGCTGTCTAAGTTCAAGAATTGCGCTCGGCTCATAGTAACCTCTTTTACTTCTTCCTGAGGTTTATCCAAATCGATTTTGTCATGTGCCATAGCTTGTGCAGATAACATAAGAGCAACTGCAACTAATGATAGATTCAATGCTTTCATTTAATACTCCTTAAGATGCAGACTTGGCAGCGTGGCCATGGAAGCGAATTGACCAACCTTTCAATTTACCATCAGCTTCGTTAGCAATAGAAATAGGAGTACGGCCTTTATCAAATTGAATAAACGAGTAGTCCCCGCTATTTACATCGATAAGCTTGATGGTCCATTCCCCCTTTGATGATTCACCATAGAAAGCATTAGACAGCATAGGCGTCGCATCGAAACCTGTTACTAAATCTTCTGGGTTGGTTTTATCCATGACACCTTGATATACCAAACCATTATAAGGCGTCATTAACACACTTTTAGTTCCTGCTGGAGATATTAGCTCAACAGCCAGATCCGGTAGGCGTAAGTGATCTGCCGTTAACTCGATTTGTACAGCTTCAATCACTAAATCATCCGCCACCACTTGAGTATCACTGACACCATTGACGTCCGCATCAGGAATCGTTTTTGCCAATTCTTGACTTGCTTGCCATTCAGTTACCACGTATTCACCTAAATCCTCAGCATAGGATTTAGCCAGTTTTACCGCTTCGCTGACGTTAACACGGCCAAAACCATAAAAATTATGGAATGAATAACCCGCAGCATTTTGTTGCCATCCCGGAATAGCAGCATATTCTGGAGCACCTTCACCCTGACCAATAGTAACGGTTTTAGCCGCAATATCAGCTTTCACTTTGGTTGAAGTTTTGGCTAGAACATGACGTATATCGCGCCAAGTCAAATCTGGATTTGCACTCATGATCACAGCGACTGCACCTGAAGTATTTGGTGCCGCGGATGAGGTACCGTTCATCGTTGAAGTGTAATCACAATTTGAGTTTAAAGGATGTAACCCACCGTGGAACGGCGTGCTTGGACGATCTTCTGCAATCGCTGAACCACTCTTACACCCCATAAAATCCGTTGTTACAATCGCAGGATCATCACCCCCATCTTCACCACCGGGGGCTGTTACAAAAATATTCGAGCCCACAGATGAATAGCTAGAGAGTTCACCATTAGCATTAATCGCGCTAACGACTAAGTTATAAATGTTAGCATTGTCAGAGGACATGTTGGAATTATGGAAAGGTAAACCATGGTTAGCGGGATTTTCCGCCGTTGCCGTGAAGTAATCTCCCGGTATCCAAAAAGTATTCCAACGGTAGTATTTATAACCATTACCTGCCGATTTAACGAAGATACTGCCTTTACCATCGAAGCTTTGAGTTGCAATATCTTGATAAACTTCGGTTTCATCTTCATTAAATTTATCGGGAAATGGCACACTGTAACCATAGCTTTGGTTAAAGACACGCGCACTGTCGCTGTAGGCACTGGCACCATGTGATTTTGTAAAGTTTTCAAATGTTTGAACATTTTTAACTTTGCCTGTTGGGTCAGAATCTAAGAAGTTGAAACCAATCAATTTTGCCTTAGGCGCCACACCGCGACCACCGATACCATTCCAACCTTCGGCTGCAATAATCCCACCTACTGCAGTACCATGAGCAGCATCAGCAGAACCGGAGAAAGGTGTAGGGTCAACAGTACCAGTAATTAAATTGTATGAGCCACCATTCACACTGTTGTTCATCAGATCTGGATGAGCAATTTCTAAGCCGCTATCCACCACTGCGACGATCACGCCTTGTCCCATAAATTGGTCTGAAATAGCACCACTCACATTCATATCTTCACCAGCGACACCACGGTTTAGCGCAAAAGCATTCTGTCCTGTATTTTTTAAATGCCACTGGTAAGCATATAATGGATCGCCATTTCTGATATGGATCGTTAAGCTGGCCTCTGCTTGATACTGACCGTCAGATACTTTAAATCTGACAACTTCAGTACCTTCACTCGCATCGGAAGAATAAGTGAATTCACCAGTATTCTTATTAACTAGAGTAAAAGTACCTAGTTTTAAATCAGTAGGATCAACTAAAGAGTAAGTCAAACCACCTTCGACATCTGTCGCATCTAATTTGCCGGTGAATAATAGAGACTGCGACACATCAATGGTCATATCGACAGTTGTTGGTGCTGTGTTGACCTTAGCAACTGGCTCAGGAGCCTTTTTGTCACTTCCACAAGCCGTCAATAAGGCGGCCGTGATGCTTAATGCAACAATGGACATACGCATGGATAGACATTCCTTCTTGTCATTACATTTTATTATTTAATATTGGATAACTAGGATTTATTCGTTATTTATCCGCATTAAATACTGTTATTTTAATTATTATTGAACACCAAAAACCAACATTAGCATTTATTGGTGATACATCTTTTAACATATGAATAATGAGAATGAAAACGACAATAAACAGAACGGTAGATTGAATATATATCTCCTAGCTATAAACCCAATAAAAATAGACATACTAAATTTAGTTTAACCTTTAAATCACAAGAAAATTAACCAATAAAATCATTAGACTAAATGTAATTTCAAGGAGTTACAATTAATAATACATCTGTTTGATTATATTTTAAAATTTAAAATATATTGTTACACTTTCATAAAAAATAAACATAACAACATGACGTACCAATTTAACCTCAAACAAATGGTTACACTTTAACAAGAGATAGAAATAACAACATGACGTACCAATTTAAATCTAATAAAATTCTGAATATCTTATAAATACATAACGAACTTAAATATTGAGTAGCAATTCAAACTATAAAAAAACATTAAAGCGTATTGAAATTAAATATTAAAAATGAACCGCTGAAAAACCATATATGCAGAAAATTAAAACCACAGACATGATCTTACCAACTATTAAATCTAATTAAGAATTTAACTCTAGGGATAAGGTCCGTCGCGAAAAAATAATAAAAAAGTCATAACTATTATCTTTGGAGATAATGAGTTAATTTTCAGTTCAAATCGATGTAGATCGGGCATAAAAAAAACCTCAATTATGAGGGCTTTTTTATAATATTACGTACGAATTTTCACATTCACTAAACCTTAGCCAAGGTGCGCTCTTTGGCGCTCCAATCTAAGTGATATTTCTCGCCAGCAGGGGTATCGATACGCTCAAATGTATGGGAACCGAAAAAGTCACGCTGACCTTGGAGCAAGTTTGCTGGTAATGTTTCGCAGCGGTAACTGTCGTAATACGCCAGAGCCGAGCTAATACACGGTGCTGGAATGCCTTGCATCACCGCAGTCGCGACTGCGGTACGCCATAGGCCTTGCTTTTCAGACAAGGCAGACGCAAAACTGTCCGCCATCAACAGATTGCTAAGATCGGCATTGTCTTCATAGGCTTGAGTGATTGATTGCAAGAACGTCGCGCGAATAATACAACCCGCACGCCAAATTTTTGCAATTTCAGCAAAGTTTAACTGCCATTTTTGCTCATGGGCCGTCATTGCCATCAACTGGAAGCCTTGCGCGTAACAACACACTTTCGCGCAATATAACGCACTTTCAAGGGCTTCAATCAACTGCGCTTTTTGCGCATCATCGATAGCAGGTGCATTTGGCCCAGCCAATTTCTGGCTAAGTTGTAAACGTAAGGATTTTTGGGTACTTACGGCGCGAGCATATACAGCTTCAGCAATCGTCGGTGCCGGACAACCAATTTGTAAACTGCTCACGGCCGTCCACAAACCCGTGCCTTTTTGGCCCGCTTTATCTAAGATCATTTCCACCAACGGTTTACCCGTTAATGGATCGGCCTGTTTTAAGACTTCGGCACTGATCCCCATCAAATAGCTGTTTAAGCTGCCTTTGTTCCAGCGTTCAAACACATCGCCCACTTCTGCAGCGCTCATGCCTAAACCGTCATACAGCATTTGATACGCTTCGCAAATCAACTGCATGTCAGCGTATTCAATACCGTTGTGCACCATCTTCACATAATGGCCAGAACCCGCAGGACCAATATAAGTCGTGCATGGCTCGCCTTCTGTCACTGGATTACCCGGCTCAAAGCGCTCTATGGGTAAACCTGTACTTGCATCAACCTTAGCGGCAATGGCTTTCCAAATAGGTGCAACGTGATGCCATGCATCGATATCGCCGCTTGGCATAAGTGATGGACCGAAACGCGCACCGACTTCACCGCCCGAAACCGCAGAGCTGAAAAATACAAACTGACCTTTGTAGCGCGCTTCACGCTCAACAGTGTCAGTCCATAGGCTGTTACCAGTATCGATAACGATATCATCGGACTCAATTCCGGCAGAAATCAAAGCACTACAGACACCATCGACGGGTGCACCCGCGGGAACAGAAAGCACAAGAATACGGGGTTTTGTGAGACTGGCTAACATTTCGGTAAGATTAGCACAGCCAAGAATGCGAGGTTCGAGTCCAGCACGTTCCTGTTTTTCTTGCTGTATTACACCATTAACTTTAACAGGATCGAGGTCAAATGCGCTGACGTGATATTGGTTATCTGCGATGTTTAGCGCGAGGTTTTTACCCATAACACCAAGGCCAATTACGCCGATATCATTAAGATTGCTGTGGTTTTGCATTATATTATTCCCACGGGTCACAGAGGTTAGAGCTAACCAATTTTGAGGGGTAATTATACCGATCTTTGTAACTTAATTACCAGAGAGAAAAGGCGATGCATACGATTGGCAATCTCGATTGCAGTGAGATTGCCAATCCCGTATTGAGAAACGGGTTAGTTAGAACTTAGCCCAAGTGATACTTGTATTGGCACGTTTATCGACAACTTAGTTTGCGAGTTTAAGTCCTAAAACCCCCAGTAATATCAGTATCAAACTGGCAATTTTAAGTAAGCTAACTCCTTCTCCTAACAGGATAATTCCCGCAATTGCGGTGCCCATAGCGCCAATACCGACCCACACGCCGTAAGCCGTACCAATAGGCAAATGCTTAACCGCGAGTCCTAGTAGCAACACACTCACTGCCATCGACGCCACTGTAAAGATACTTGGCCACAAACGCGTAAAACCGTCGGTATATTTAAGCCCTATAGCCCAACCAATTTCAAATAAACCCGCAAGAACTAATAAGAACCAACTCATAGTGAACTCCCATAAAGGGGTCGTCCCCATGTTAGATTAGGCGTATTTAGGGTCGTCCCTAAGCCATTTGATTACAGTAAAACTGTAGGTGATATAGCTGTACGTGATAACAGTACGTGACAGCTGTGCTGTGATAGCTGTACGTGATGAGCCTGCAAGACTAGCAAATTTGAGGTGAAAATTTCAATCTTTGATTTTGCCGAAATAAGAAATGCCATGCGCAAAAAGGCGATAGCAAGCTTGGTCAGTTAACTATCGCCTTGATATTTCAACTCTCTATAAGACCTTTACACTCTTTCTATAAAAGCCTTTACGCTCTATTTCTTACACTAAGGCATCGGCATAACCCATGCGAGTGAGCGCGGTACGCACTAACTCTAAGGTCTGTGGATCTTCTATGGTCGCTGGCGCAGTATATTGCTGATTATCGGCAATTTTTCGCATAGTACCGCGTAAAATTTTACCTGAGCGCGTTTTAGGTAATTTTTGAATCGCACTCACTAACCTAAAGGAAGCGACGGGACCAATTTCTTGGCGTACCAGGGTTATTAACTGTTTATGCAGCTCTTCATCACTGATCGTCACGCCTTTCTTGAGTACCACTAATCCGAGGGGAACTTGGCCCTTAAGCCCATCATCTACCCCAATTACCGCGGCTTCGGCCACATCAGGGTGTTGACATAACACTTCTTCGAAGCGTCCCGTCGATAACCTGTGCCCCGCTACATTTATGATGTCATCGATACGACTCATAATGTAGAGATAGCCGTCTTCATCGGTATAACCCGCATCGCCAGTTAAGTAGTAACCCGGATACATAGACAAGTAACTATCTTGATAGCGTTGATCATTTTGCCACAGTGTCGTTAAGGTTCCCGGCGGTAGAGGCAATTTAATCACCACATTACCTGAAGTATTGGCCGCAACTTGCTCACCTAATTCGTCTAGCACTTCAACCGCATAACCTGGCACAGGTAAAGCTGGCGAACCTGGTTTAATGGTAACCGGCGCTGTGCCCATCAAATTTGCTGCGACAGGCCAGCCCGTTTCGGTTTGCCACCAGTGATCAATAACAGGTTTAGCGAGCTTAGTGTGTGCCCAAACTAAGGTATCGGGATCGCAACGCTCCCCCGCCAAAAACACATTTTTAAGACAAGCTAAATCAACACCTTGTAGATATTCACCATCAGGATCTTCACGCTTGATTGCGCGAATAGCCGTCGGCGCGGTGAAGAAACTTTTGACCTTATATTTGGCAATCGTGCGCCAAAATGCGCCGGGATCTGGCGTTCCCACAGGTTTGCCCTCATACATTAAGGTGGTGGCGCCCACCAGCAGTGGCCCATACACAATGTAAGAATGACCCACAACCCAACCCACATCGGACGCAGCCCAAAACACATCACCCGCTTGAATATCGTAAATATGCTGCATCGACCAAGCCAGTGCCACTGCATGGCCACCATTATCGCGTACCACACCTTTAGGCTGACCCGTGGTGCCTGAGGTATAAAGCACATACAAGGGATCGGTAGCCTTAAGCGCGACACAGTCGGCCTTAGGTGCAGTTGCTAACGCGGCTTGCCAATCTAAGTCACGGCCCTCCTGCAAATCGGCTTGATACTGGCTGCGATTTAAAATCAGGCAATGCTCCACCTGATGAACAGCATGTTCCAATGCTTTGTCTAGTAAAGGCTTATAAGGAATAACGCCCGAAGGCTCAATTCCGCAGGATGCCGACAGTACCAATTTAGGCTTAGCATCATTAATCCGAGTCGCGAGTTCATTGGCGGCAAAACCACCAAAAACCACAGAATGAATCGCACCTATGCGAGCACAGGCCAGCATAGCGAAGGCGGTTTCCGGCACCATAGGCATATAAATCACCACACGGTCGCCCTTCTCTATCCCAATAGATTGCATAAAGCCCGCGAGTCGGCTTACTTGAGCCTGTAACTCCGCGTAGCTAATGCCGTATTCAGTGTCTGTCACTGGGCTCACATATTGGATCGCCACTTGATCACCGCGTCCAGCCAACACATGGCGGTCAACGGCGTTATAACAAGTGTTCATCTCACCATCGGCGAACCAGTGATAAAACGGCGCCTGCGATTCATCGAGCACCGTTTGCGCCGGCTTAATCCAATCGAGCGTCTTCGCCGCTTCTCCCCAGAAATCGGCTTTATTAAGCAAGGATGCTTGGTGCAACGCTTGATGTTTTTGTTGGTTCTGTTTTTGATTTGTGGCTTGCGCTACAGATGCATTTTGCTGTTCGGTCAACATATGTCCTCCAATCAGGACTGCGACTCACATCGTCAGCCGCAATAACTACCCCTTCCTGCTTCTATTATTAGCAAGGAGGTCTAAAGCCCACTATTAGACGTTAGCCTATAACCAGAAGATATTTGTGGTTTTATGTGAGAACACTAATTTAAAGCACACGTTTTAATCTCGCTGCACAGGCTTATGGCAATTGGGATTGACACTTTTATGGCAACAGAATAAAAGCCAAAATCTTTACCTTTACGTAAACTTCATATATCTTGCTTAAAACTGATTATTTAGGGTGCATGAATGAGCGCAACGAACACACCACAAACGACTTACTCGATCAGTGATCTCTCAAAAGAGTTTGATATCACTACTCGTAGTATTCGTTTTTACGAAGACCAAGGTTTGCTTAAACCTAAACGCCGCGGCCAAACCCGTATTTATAGCCTCAAAGACAGGGTGCGTCTCAAGCTCATTCTTCGCGGTAAACGCTTGGGCTTTTCTTTGGCAGAAACCCGTCGTTTGTTCGAATTATACGATGCCGACAAGAGCAGCACCTCACAGCTCAATACCATGCTGGCGCTAGTGGAAGAAAAGAAATCCGCACTACAACAGCAAATGGACGACATCAAAGTCGTATTGATGGAACTCAATTCCGCCGAGCAGCAGTGCCGTTTAGCCTTAGAAGATAACAAAACGGCAAAAGCCTAAATCCCCGTTGACACAAAATCAAATCAATTTGATAGCGATAACGACTACGGATTTAAGTACAAGATTTAAAAGACTCAAGCACCTAAAAATCATAAAAACTATAACAATCTGAAATTAGAACATCTGAAAGGACACAAGCAATGAACTCTCTCTACACAAGTCTGAATTTTGGCCTAGGCGAAGACGTCGATATGCTGCGCGATGCAGTGCAGGATTTTGCCGCGAATGAAATCGCCCCAATTGCCGCGAAAGTGGATCACGACAATGCCTTTCCCAATGAACTTTGGCCTGTGCTTGGAGGAATGGGACTGCTCGGAGTAACGGTACCCGAAGAGTTCGGCGGCGCGAACATGGGCTACCTAGCCCACGTCGTCGCAATGGAAGAAATCTCCCGCGCATCCGCTTCTATCGGCCTAAGTTACGGCGCCCATTCCAACCTATGTGTCAATCAAATCAACCGTAATGGTAACGCAGCGCAAAAAGCCAAATATCTGCCAAAACTGGTGAGCGGTGAGCATATTGGCGCGCTGGCCATGAGTGAGCCAAACGCGGGTTCTGACGTGGTTTCGATGAAGCTGCATGCCCGTAAAGAAGACGACCGATTCATCTTAAACGGCAACAAAATGTGGATCACTAACGGTCCAGATGCACACACCTATGTCATTTACGCGAAAACCGACTTAACCAAAGGCGCACACGGTATTACCGCCTTTATCGTTGAACGTGATTCGAAAGGTTTTAGCCAAGCGCAAAAGCTCGACAAACTCGGAATGCGCGGCTCTAACACCTGCGAACTGGTGTTTGAAGATGTAGAAGTACCAGAAGAAAACATTTTAGGCGGCCTCAATAACGGCGTAAAAGTGCTGATGAGCGGCCTCGATTACGAGCGTGTCGTACTGTCTGGCGGTCCGCTGGGGATCATGAATGCCTGTATGGACATCGTTGTGCCTTACATCCACGAGCGTGAGCAATTTGGTAAATCGATTGGTGAATTCCAACTAGTGCAAGGCAAGTTAGCCGACATGTACACAGGTATGAATGCCGCTAAATCCTATGTCTATAACGTGGCAAAATCCTGCGATCGCGGTGAAACCACCCGTAAAGATGCCGCAGGCGCCATTCTTTATAGCGCAGAACTCGCCACCAAAATGGCACTGGATGCAATTCAACTGCTAGGCGGCAATGGCTATGTCAACGAATACGCCACAGGCCGCTTACTGCGTGATGCCAAGCTGTATGAAATCGGCGCCGGCACCTCAGAAATTCGCCGCATGCTGATTGGCCGCGAACTGTTCAATGAGTCGAAATAACGCGAGTTTAAATAATCTCTCACAAGTGGATGGGTAGCACCTCACTGTAACTTACAGTTTGCGCCACCCATTCGAGCAAGGTGATACCGAGTTTCCGCTTTATAAGGACAATCAAAGTGACGCAATTAAGCAGTCGTATCAACGCCCGTAGCGATGAATTTAAAGCAAAATCCGACGATATGGCCGCCCTAGTGGCCGATCTTAAAACTAAACTCAATAAAATCGAACTCGGTGGCGGCCCTGTGGCGCTGGAGCGTCATTTATCTCGCGGTAAATTACTGCCACGTCAACGGGTTGAAAAGCTGCTCGATGCAGGTTCACCCTTTTTAGAACTGTCGCAATTTGCGGCGTTTGAAGTCTACGACGAAGAAGTGCCCGCAGCGGGCATTATTGCCGGTATCGGCCGTGTGAGTGGCGTGGAATGCATGATCATCGCCAACGACGCCACAGTGAAAGGCGGCACTTACTACCCGATTACCGTCAAAAAACACCTTCGCGCCCAAGATATTGCCAGCCGTTGTCACTTGCCTTGTATTTATTTAGTCGACTCGGGCGGCGCTAACCTGCCCCGCCAAGATGAAGTGTTCCCAGACCGCGACCATTTCGGCCGTATCTTTTACAACCAAGCGCAAATGTCCGCCAAAGGCATCCCCCAAATTGCAGTGGTGATGGGTTTATGTACCGCAGGTGGTGCTTATGTGCCCGCCATGGCGGATGAATCTATTATCGTTAAAGATCAAGGCACAATTTTCTTAGCGGGCCCGCCATTAGTGAAAGCGGCCACTGGCGAAGAAGTCAGCGCCGAAGAACTGGGCGGCGCCGAAGTGCACACCAAAATTTCCGGTGTGGCGGACCATTTAGCCCAAAACGATGAGCACGCGCTGGAGCTTGCCCGCCGCGCGGTATCACGCCTGAATCATCAAAAAGAAATCAAATCACTCTTAAGCCCAGTCAAACCGCCAAAGTTCGACATTAGCGAACTGTATGGCATTGTCGGCACTGATTTGAAAAAGCCATTTGATGTCAAAGAAGTGATCGCCCGTATCGTCGATGATTCTGATTTTGATGAATTTAAAGCCAACTATGGCGCAACCTTAGTGTGCGGTTTTGCCCGAATTCACGGCTATCCTGTCGGCATTGTCGCCAACAACGGCATTCTGTTCTCTGAGTCAGCGCAAAAAGGCGCGCACTTTATTGAACTGTGCTGCCAGCGCAAAATTCCGCTGCTGTTCCTGCAAAACATCACCGGCTTTATGGTGGGTAAAAAGTACGAACACGAAGGCATAGCGAAACATGGCGCTAAGATGGTAACCGCGGTTTCTTGTGCCAATGTGCCTAAATTTACTGTGATTATCGGCGGCAGCTATGGCGCGGGTAACTACGGCATGTGTGGCCGCGCGTTCGAACCGACCATGATGTGGATGTGGCCTAACGCCCGTATTTCTGTGATGGGCGGCGAGCAAGCGGCTGGCGTTCTCGCCACAGTGCGCCGCGACGGTTTAGCCCGTAAAGGCGAAGATTGGTCATTAGAGGATGAGAAAGCCTTTAAAGCGCCGATTGTCGCCCAGTACGACAAAGAAGGTCATCCGTATCATGCCAGCGCCCGTTTATGGGATGACGGCATTATTGACCCAGCGCAAACCCGCGATGTGGTCGGCCTTGCCCTATCAGCAGCGTTAAACGCCCCTATCGAAGACACCCGCTTTGGTGTGTTCCGTATGTAAACCATACGTATACACAGCAAATCAATAAGATAGGGAAACAGTTATGACAAATTTACCAATAACGCCACAGGAATTAAGCAACTTGCAGCACGTGAGTTACTCACTCAATAACGGCGTTGCCGAGCTTATTCTTGACCGAGCAGAAGTACACAACGCCTTCGATGAAGTGATGATTAGCGAGATGATTAGCGTCCTTAGCTATTTTGCTGAGCACAAGGATTGCCAAGTGCTTGTACTCAAAGCGAACGGCAAAAACTTCAGCGCTGGTGCCGATCTCAATTGGATGCGCAAACAAGCCAAAATGGACTTTGAGCAAAATCTAAATGATGCCAAAGCCTTAGCAAAACTGATGCAGGATCTTGATACCTTTCCTAAGCCCACCATTGCACTAGTGCAAGGTGCAGCCTTTGGCGGCGCACTGGGGCTGATTTGCGCCTGTGATATCGCTATCGCCACGACGCGCGCCAGCTTTTGCTTGAGCGAAGTAAAACTCGGATTAATTCCAGCAGTAATTAGCCCTTATGTTGCCCGCGCCATGGGGAATCGTGCATCGCGCCGCTACATGCTGACCGCCGAGCGTTTTAGTGCAGAAACCGCATTAAAACTTAACGTCATTCATGAGATCAGCGATGACTTAGACGCCGCCGCAAAGCCTATGATTGACGCGCTACTTGCCAATAGCCCGCAAGGCATGGCGTGGGTAAAAACACTGCTGTCGCATCTTGAAAACGGCGTGATAGACCAAAACACCATTGATTACACTAGCGAGCGTATCGCCCGCATTCGGGTATCAACCGAGGGCCAAGAGGGCTTAAACGCCTTTTTTGAGAAACGTCAGCCTAACTGGCAACAAGCACACTCAACGCCCTCCAAGCCCATGCAAAAGCCAAGTGATACCCAAGGAGCCCTTTGATGTTGACCAAGCACATGTTTACTAAGTTATTGATTGCTAACCGCGGTGAAATCGCCTGTCGCATCATCAAAACCGCCCATGCCATGGGTGTTCGCACCGTTGCCCTATATTCCGATGCCGATAAAGAAGCGCGCCATGTCGCCATGGCCGACGAATCCTTCTATTTAGGCGGCAGTGCGCCGGCAGACTCCTATTTAAAGGGCGATTTGATTATCGACATCGCCAAAAAAGCGGGCGCCCAAGCCATTCATCCAGGTTATGGTTTCTTATCTGAAAACGCCGACTTTGCCCGTAAATGTGAAGCCGCAGGCATCGCATTTGTTGGCCCAGGCAGTGATGCTATCGATGCCATGGGCAGCAAAAGCGCCGCCAAATCTATTATGACGGCGGCAAACGTGCCCTTAGTGCCGGGTTACCACGGCGATGACCAAACCGATGCGACCTTAAAAGCGGAGGCACTGAAAATCGGCTTCCCTATGCTGATTAAAGCGGCTTATGGTGGCGGCGGTAAAGGCATGCGTATCGTCGAGAATGAAGGCGAAATCATGGAAGCCGTTAACTCGGCGCGCCGTGAAGCGGCCTCTTCTTTTGGTAACGATAAGTTATTGATGGAGCGTTATTTACGCCAGCCGCGCCACGTCGAAGTACAAGTGTTTGCCGACACCTTTGGTAACGCGATTTACTTATCGGATCGCGACTGCTCGATTCAACGTCGCCACCAAAAAGTGGTCGAAGAGGCACCAGCACCAGGCTTAAGCGATGCACTGCGCGCCCAAATGGGTGATGCGGCCGTCGCGGCAGCTAAAGCCATCGATTATGTTGGCGCGGGAACGGTAGAGTTTCTGTTAGATACGGACAATAGCTTCTATTTCATGGAGATGAACACCCGTCTGCAGGTTGAGCATCCAGTTACTGAAATGGTCACAGGCCAAGATTTAGTCAAATGGCAATTGCTGGTCGCCAGCGGTCAGCCACTGCCCCTTAAGCAAGATGAAGTGCGTATTCACGGCCACTCCTTTGAAGTGCGTATTTACGCCGAAGATCCGCAAAATGAGTTTTTACCCGCCAGCGGTAAGCTCAACTTTTTGCTTGAACCCGAGCAAAGTAAATATGTGCGTATCGATTCGGGCATTCGTGAAAACGATGTGATCAGTAACTTCTACGATCCTATGATTGCCAAGCTTATCGTCTGGGATGAATCGCGTCCGCGCGCCCTGCAACGTTTAGTGCATGCCCTAGAGTCTTATCAAATCAGCGGTCTTAAGCACAACATTGAGTTTTTGGCGAACATTGCCGAGCACCCAGCGTTTGCCAATGCCGACTTTAGCACTGACTTTATTGGCCGTTATGGCGACACCTTAATTGGTACAGCTTCAAGCGAAGCCGACACTGCGCTTGCCTTTGCCGCGCTGTATCAAGTGCTTGCCCGTAAAGAAGCCGCCAAAGCGCAAGCGATCAACAGCGCCGATCCTTACTCACCTTGGGGTCAAGTGAGCGGCTTTAGACTCAACAGTTGCAGCCAACACAATATTGCCCTACTTGATGACGCCCATGAATTGCAACAGTTAGTGATGCTCGATTTAGGCGGCATGTATCAGTTGCCACTGCACGGTCAAGATTGGTTGCTAAATGGCGAGCTGAAACAAGACTTACTGCTCGCCGAAATCAACGGCCATAAGAGTAAAGTGCCAGTAAGTGCCCAAGGTGATGACTTTACACTGTTTTTATCCTCTGGCAGTTACCACTTCAAAGCAGTGCAAACTTTAGTGGTCGAAGAACAAGCCAGTAATGCTGACAAGTTAAAAGCGCCCATGAACGGTACGGTAGTGACCCATTTAGTCGATATCGGCACACAAGTTAAAGCGGGCCAAGGTTTGCTGGTGATGGAAGCCATGAAGATGGAATACACCATCGAAGCCCCCTTTGACGGCATAGTCACTGAGTTCTACTTTAAGGCGGGCGAGCTAGTAACCGATGGCGCAACCTTGCTTAACGTAGAGCCGTTAAACCTAGCGCCATTAAATGGGATTGAGGCTGAGCCCACTGCGACCAAGGAAGCCTAAGATGTCTTTCGTCAATATGAGCCAAAGTCTACACGCCAAAGACACGGTCAGCATTTTCGAGATGGGCGCACGCGACGGCCTGCAAAACGAAGTCGCCGTGCCGACGGCAGCAAAAATCGCCTTGATTGAATCGCTGGCAGGTGCGGGGCTTAAGCGTATCGAAGCCGGCAGCTTTGTGTCACCTAAATGGGTGCCACAAATGGCCGATTCTGCCGATGTGCTCAAGCAAATACAGCGTCAAAGCGGCGTGGTGTATAGCGCTCTCACACCCAACGTTAAAGGCTTTGAACTGGCACTGGATGCAAAAGCGAGTGAGGTGGCAATATTTGGCGCCGCCTCACAAAGCTTTAGTCAGCGCAATATCAACTGCTCGATAGAAGAGTCGATTGAACGCTTTATCCCTTTGATGAAATTAGCAAAAAAACACAATATCCCAGTGCGTGGCTATGTGTCCTGTGTGCTCGGCTGCCCCTATGAAGGTGAGATAGCGGTCAGTGAAGTGGCCCGTGTGTCTGAAATCCTTTACAAAATGGGCTGTTACGAAATATCGCTTGGCGACACCATAGGTGTAGGCACGCCGCAAAAAGCCCGTAGAATGCTGCAAACTGTGGCTGAGCGCGTCCCAGTCGAAAAACTGGCGCTACACTTTCACGACACCTATGGCCAAGCATTAGCCAACATTTTAGCCTGCTTAGACTTAGGTGTGCGGGTGTTTGACTCCTCGGTTGCGGGTCTTGGTGGTTGCCCCTATGCCAAAGGCGCATCGGGCAATCTTGCCACCGAAGACTTAGTGTATATGCTGCACGGCATGGGATTCGAAACGGGTATCGATTTACAAAAACTCGCGTTAGCTGGGCAAGCGATCAGCACACAGTTGAATCGCAACAACGGTTCGAAAGTGGCCACTGCCCTGTTAGCAAAATAAAACAAAAACCATTAACGACACCAACAACCGTTATTAAAAACGCGCGTTATTTCCCGCGCGTTTTCTAAAGCATAAAAGGACATCACAATGGCAGGACTCAATAAAGTCGTCAGCAGCTATGAAGAAGCGTTAGCAGGCTTATCGGACGACATGACCATTATGGTCGGCGGCTTTGGCCTATGCGGCATTCCAGAAGGCTTAATCAATCAAATGGTTAAGATGGGCGTTAACGGCTTAACGGCGATATCAAATAACGCTGGCGTTGACGATTTCGGCCTTGGCTTACTGTTAAAACATCGCCAAATCGCCACTATGATCGCCTCTTACGTGGGTGAAAATGCCACCTTTGAACAGCAAATGCTCTCTGGCGAACTGAACGTGATTTTAACGCCCCAAGGCACGCTGGCGGAAAAGATCCGCGCAGGCGGCGCAGGTATTCCGGCATTTTTCACCGCTACAGGCTTCGGCACGCCAGTCGCTGATGGCAAAGAAACCCGCGAAATCAAAGGTCGCCATTACGTGTTAGAAGAATCGCTGACCGCAGATTTTGCCTTAGTGCGCGCATGGAAAGCCGATACCATGGGTAATTTGGTGTTCCGTAAAACCGCAGCCAACTTTAACCCTATGATGGCGGCCGCGGGCAAAATCACTGTGGTTGAAGCCGAGTTTATTGTTGAGCCGGGCGAGCTAGACCCAGATCATATCCACACGCCGGGCATCTATGTTGACCGCGTTATTCAAGGCACGTTCGAGAAACGTATCGAGCAGCGCACGGTAAAAGCCGCGAAATAAAAGGCGCTGGCAAAACCTTGAAACACAGTTAACGCAATTGGCACTTAGCTCCCTAAAGTAAAAACTAAGGGTAAAAACCTAAGAGTAAAGACCAAAGCGTCAAAGCCAAATAGAAAGGATAGATATCATGGCATTATCAAGAGAACAACTGGCTCAGCGCGTCGCCAAAGAATTAAAAGACGGCTACTACGTCAACCTTGGCATCGGCATTCCCACACTGGTCGCTAACTATATTCCGAGCGGCATGGAAGTCATGCTGCAATCGGAAAATGGTCTACTTGGCATGGGCGAATTCCCTACCGAAGACACCATAGATCCCGATTTAATCAACGCGGGTAAACAAACCGTTACCGCAGTGAAAGGTGCTTCATTTTTTTCATCGGCGGAAAGCTTTGCCATGATCCGTGGCGGCCATGTGGATTTAACCGTACTCGGCGCCTTTGAAGTCGATGTGAATGGCTCTATCGCCTCATGGATGATCCCCGGCAAACTCATCAAAGGCATGGGCGGCGCGATGGATTTAGTCGCGGGCGCCGAAAACATTATCGTGACTATGATGCACGCCGATAAATACGGCAATTCTAAGCTGCTACCCGTGTGCGAATTGCCACTAACCGGTTACGGCTGCATTAAACGCGTCGTCACAGATTTAGCCTTTATCGAAATCAAAGATGGCGCATTTCATTTGTTAGAGCGCGCGCCAGGCGTCAGCGTCGAAGAAATCGTCAGCAAAACCGCCGGCAAATTAATCGTGCCAGAGCATGTACCAGAAATGGTGTTTTAAGCGTTCTCTAAAATGCGCAAGTAACGTATAGCGGCTAAGGTTGAAACTCAAGTTAGTTTGAAAGCTTTAGCCTAAAGAGTTTTGAGCGTTAACCGACGTTTTACGATACCAACAAGGCCCAGAAAATGATTCTGGGCCTTGTTGCTTTTGTCATCCCCGCGAAAACGGGGAACCATGAGTAAAATTCACCACCAGCTTGTTCACTACAAACCTTGTTTTTTGTGAGCTTTTGCAGTCTAGGTACTTTTTGAGAGCTTATCGCCATAAACAGCACTAATGCTCTGGCGACACGCCGTAAACCCATCCTTGGGGGCTCAACGAAAAAGTCCCTTTTTCCGATGGTCGCCAACGCAAGAGTGCGGTTTACTCCCCATCCCAGCATATTCAATAATGAACAATGTCGCGCATTAAACTGATAACACCAAATGTTAGTAAGGTTCTTTGCTGGCGAATGTGTGTTCACCATCGCTACAACGGAGTCGCTTAATGCTTGCTTCAAAAATGCTACAGATAGTCATATTTAGCGCCGTTACGGTAAACTTGACGCCAGCTAAGTAAAAAGGATACACAGAATGTTAGATAAGTTTCTCAATAAACGCAGCCGAAGCCGCAAGCTGATGCGCGATTATCCAAAAAACGTGTTTGAATACAACCAGTATTTGTTGACTGGTTATATTGATACTGGGATAGCGGAAAAATTCGAGAGATTAAAAGCATATATTGATTACCCTGATGATTTTCGCCAGTGGGAGTTATTTGGATCTGAGTTCGCAGTACCTGAATGCCATTGGAATCTTGCGGCACAACTTACGTATATTGAATCAGGCAAGCTCGAGGCGGCACCGCTGCTGCATTCGCTCGCTTACGGCTATTTTGATACCGCCATAGACTATTACAAATACTGCACTGCGGTTGAAAACACCGGTGGTTTTACTAATGCTAGTTGGGATACAACCCATGTATTCAGGCTGGTGCTGATGCTTTTTTCAGGGCTTAAGACTGAGGCCGACGAGCTGTATTATGCCAACGCAATGGCTTGGCGCTCAGGCTGGATAATTCGCTCCCACAGTTTTATAGGCGATTTTTTGGTGCTGCTGTATGGGCGCTATTTGGGCGTTATTGAGCCGCCTTTTGCCACGGAAGTGCAAGTGACACTGCGAAAAACGGCTCCTTTCCCCTATGCGCCATTTTTAGATAACTGGGACACACAGGATATCGAATTCATCAGCACTATGCTGCAAACCCTGTGTGATCATCAGGTAGAACAAGCAGTTATTGGGGATAAAAAGTGCTTTTTTGAGTTCAATGGTGGACCGCACACATATTTACCATTGACAGCGTTAATGCTGCTGAAACTGCGATCCCTTAGGGGTTTGCCTAACCCACAATTCAGTCATCCAGCCTTTGGCGAGATCACAGCTTTGTTTGAACAAGTATCCACATCATTTAGTGATTATGTTGCAACGTTAGGGATACAGCGGATTGAAGATGCTGCTGATGAGGTGTTAACCAACACATTAACCAGAATGCAAAGCCAAGATTTTGATGCCCATGCTATTTTCGCCAAGCGACTGCCATCGTTTAGTGCTGGTTAAGATTTTGATTAACCAAATTTTCATAAAAAATGGATAACCAATAAAATTATGATTCTATTAATATTGAGGACCCAAGGCTTAAGGTTGAGCGTATTCAAGCCTTAAGTCATCCACAATACAAGCCAGAGGAAAGCTTATGTACCAGATTGCGATTGTGATATTTGATGAATTTACCGATATCGATTTCTTCTTAATGCGCGATATTCTCGGCCGTACAAAAACCGATTGGACAGTAAAAGTACTCGGGACCAAACCTAGCCACATATCAAGCTTGGGGATGACGGTTGCAACCGATGGTCATGTGGCCGAAGTCGCTGATGCCGACGTGGTATTATTCAGCAGTGGTTACAAAGGCGTACCTGCGGCACTTGCTGATACTGAGTTTATGTCCGCCCTTAAATTAGATCCCACACGACAATTGCTTGGCAGTATCTGCGCTGGGTCATTCTTCTTTGCCAAATTAGGGCTACTCGACAATCTTTCAGCAACGACTCACCCCGATGCAAAACCTGCCCTAGTTGCCATGGGCGTCGATGTAGAAGACTGCGCCCTCGTGATTAATGGCAATATTGCCACTGCGGGTGGCTGCCTTTCCTCACTCTATTTAACCGGTTGGGTTGCGGAGCGTTTATTCGACAGTGCGAAACGCCGCGAAATTCACAGGCAGCTTATTCCTGCCGGGCAAACAGATATTTTTGAAGCATTAATCCAATCCTCCATCTCCGCGGCCATTCGTTAAAAGTGATGTAGATACTCTCGATGAATGAAAAGGATCCCATGATAAAACTTAAAAATCTTCTCGAGGCTATAAAAGCCGAGCATCAAATAACCACCCCGAATGAGCTTGTGGCTTTGCTATCGCAAAATGAATTACTCATTCAGCAAATCCAAACTGCTGATGCGCAGCATTGGGTGCATTTTGCTAAGAATACCTTCGATGGTTGGTATTGCATTCGAACACCTATGCTCAGTACCTTTCATGTTTATTACCAAGAACGTGGACAAAACTGTTGGGGAGAAGATGTTTTTACCGAGCAAAGTGAAGCCATAGCAGCGGTTATTTTTATGTCTGGTATTTGGGATCAAGTACCCTAGCACTAAGCAAGTAAAAGCCTGCTCACTCATCCTATATCTTCACCTTCACGAATGGCGATATGTAACGAATCATTACGCGACTTTCAATATCGAAATCATCCTGTTAGGGTGAGTGCTTAGATTGACTCATAATAACAGACACATTTTTAGCGCTCTGTTTATCTCTCTCATTGTCCAAAGGAGCGGTATCTATGGACTGGCTTATTATTGCACTCGCAGGCTTTTTAGGCGGCATGCTCAATGCAGTTGCCGGTGGTGGCAGTTTTATTACCCTTTTAGCGTTAGTGTTTGTCGGGGTTCCACCGATTGCGGCGAATGCCACGGGGACAGCCGCGCTGCTGCCCGGTTATATCGCCAGCGCATGGCGTTTTAGAAAGGATATCGAATATCCGGCGAGTCTTAGCCTTAAGAATCTGATCTTAATTGCTTTAATTGGCGGCAGTATTGGCGCGGGTATTTTGCTGACCACCAGCGAGCAAGTCTTCGCAAAGCTGATCCCTTGGCTGATTCTACTGGCCACCGCGGCCTTTATTGTTGGCCCTTGGTTGCTCAAACGAAGAATCGCTGAGCAAGGCGAAAACACCTCTACGCCAATGTTAAGTCCGATAACGGCACTGATAATGCTGTCGGCTGTGTGTATCTATGGCGGTTATTTTAATGGTGGCTTAGGCATCATACTACTCGCAAGTTTTGGCCTGATGGGGCAAACCAATCTACATGGGATGAACGGACTTAAAAATCTGATTTCAGCCCTGCTCACCGCCATCGCCGTTGTGGTTTATGCCGCGGGCAATGTGATCGATGGGCAATATCTGTTGCTGCTTGCCGTTATGGCGATTGTCGGTGGTTATGTGGGGGCGGCGCTGGCCTACCATATTTCACAGCCCTTGCTACGCGGCTTTATTGTGATCGTCGGTTTAGCGATGGCCTTAGGCTTTTTCATGCGCTAGTTTTTCATGCGTTAGTTTTCATACGTTAGACTTTTGATTTGTGAAGCTTAAGCTCATAACAGCTGGACAGGCGAGTTTTCGATACAAGGTCTCACCGATAAATTGCCCTTATGTGACTGACTTGTTACTCTGATCCATCCTATAGGAGAACAGTGTGATTAAGGATAGCGATGAAACTGATGACCTTGAAGCTGAGTACCTTGAGACTGAGTAAATTAATGCCAAAGACCTTGAAGCTCAGCACCTTAAATCTTGCCCTGTGTCTTATTGCATGCTCACCGGCTATTTACACCGAAACCGCTAGCGCAGCGACCATTAGCGTCAAAACGGAAACGGGTAATATTCAGGTAAAAACCATAGCCCAAGGGTTAGAAAATGTCTGGGGCATGGCATTTTTACCCGACGGCAGCATGCTCGTGACTGAACGCGCTGGCAGAATGCGCATTGTCAGCACCGCAGGCAAAGTGGGTGAACCCTTAACGGGTTTACCGCCTATGTATGCCAAAGGTCAAGGTGGTTTACTTGATGTCGTGCTTGCGCCAGATTTTGCTAGCAGCAAAAAAATCTATTTCAGTTATTCAGAACCCGCTGAAGGTGATGCAAGCGAGCTCAATAGCACAGCGGTCAGTTTTGCCACTCTCAATGGTAACAAGCTTGAAAATCTCACCCGCGTTTTTAGTCAGCACCCCAAAATCAACAGCGGTCACCATTTTGGATCTCGTTTAGTGTGGGCGCCTGACGGCACACTGTTTATCACACTCGGCGATCGCTATAGTGAAAAAGATAGCGCACAAACATTGGACAATCATTTAGGCAAAGTGGTGCGTATTCATGCCGATGGCTCAGTGCCTAAGGATAACCCCTTCGCCAATACGGTTGGCGCCTTACCCGAGATCTGGTCTATCGGTCATCGCAATATGCAAGGCGCGGCCATTAATCCCACCAGCAAAGTATTGTGGACGGGCGAGCATGGCCCCCAGGGCGGCGATGAACTCAATATCGACCAAGCGGCTAAAAACTATGGCTGGCCAGTGATTACCTATGGTGAGAATTATGGCGGCGGCAAAATCGGCGAAGGCACCCATAAGGCGGGAATGGAGCAACCCGTCTACAAATGGGTTCCCTCGATTGCCACGGCGGGCTTTATGTTTTACACAGGTGATAAATTTCCACAGTGGCAAAATAATCTGTTACTCGCCAGCCTAAAGGGAAAAACACTGGTGCGTTTAGTGCTTGATGGCGACAAGATAATTAAAGAAGAGCGGCTGCTGAAAACTGAATTAGGGCAAAGATTGCGTTCAGTAGTACAAGGGCCAGATGGACTGATTTATCTCGTAACCGATGAAGCTAAATCAAAAATTTACCAGTTATCGCCGAAGCAATCTTAATCGCTGCACTTTTATCACAGTGCTTTAACTAAACCATGTTAACCACAGCAATAAACTCAATCGATAGATAATTTAAGCCTTAAAACGACAAAGAGTGTTGATCAGGAACACTCTTTGTCGTTGGCGTGGCACTTATTAATTCATGCCTTTATTCGTTCACCACACACATGCCCTGCTCGGTTTGTACATAGGGAGCTAAAATAGGCATCATGCCCTTCATCACCTGCAATGGCAGCGCCGAAGTAAAACTAAAATCATCAGATTTACTGCCTGGCACGAAGGCGGTCAAAGTACCGAAGTATTTGTCACCTAGATAAAACACGAATGTCGCGGTGCGGTTCATCGCCGTAGTCGCCACTTTTTTACCTTGCTGCATCTGAGTCACAATACGGTTATCACCGGTGCCGGTTTTCCCGCCTATAGCTAACATGCCACCTTTTTCATCGGTAAAAATGCCCTTTAAACGACGTGCGGTGCCGTTTTGCACTACGTTCGCCAGCGCTGCTTTTAAGGCTTGTGCTACTTCATGGCGCATTACCCGCTCACCTTGGGTGTTCTGATTCTGCAATCTCACTTCATAGGGCGTATCTGCGGCGAAATGCAGCTGATTGATACGCACTGTGGGCAAACGATAGCCGTCGTTTTGAATAATGCCCATCAGCTCGGCTAAGGCTGCGGGTCGGTCACCCGAGCTACCCAGTGCTGAGCCTAAGGATGGCACCATAGAATCAAAGGGATAACCTAAACGCGCCCAACGTTGATGTATGTCAAGGAAGGCTTCAACTTCAAGCATCACTTGCACTCGTACGTCACGGGCGTTTTTATGCCGCGTCCTAAACAACCAACGGTAAACCTCTTGACGTTGTGTTTCACTCGCCTGCTTAACATCGTTCAAGTTGGCATCAGGATTATGATTAAGGTAATCCAGCACCCACAATTCCAAGGGATGCACCCGTGCGATATAGCCTTGATCTGGCAAATTATATTTATCCGGACCGTACTTGTTATATAAGCTCTTAATACGACCATCGGTATAGCTTACCTGTGGCAATCTTTGCTTCAAGAAAGCCTTAAATGCCGCCATAGGTTCATCGGGCAGTAAATAGCGATACGCCGCCGTCAACTGCTGCTCCGACTGGGACAAACCGTCAAAAAACATGTCGAAACGCTCATTCGCAGCCACTTTTTTGTACTTGCGATAAAACTTAGTAACGAAGGTATTACCTTCTCTATCAGCAAATACCCGCAGATATTCGTCACGGCGCGGATCTTTATCATTACGCAGCAACTGGGCCATATTGCCCTCGTTTTGCATACTACTGCTGTAATTCACGATATCGCGCATGAGGCGCACAAACGGCAAGTTAACCGAATCCTGCAGGGCTTGGTAAAGTGTTGGCGTTTTTAAATCTTCTGTTTTTTTAAAGTTATTAAATACATGCAACCCGCCACCGGTAAAAAATTGTTCACTGGTTGAGGCCGAATATTCTCGCTGTAACGCCGCATCTAACATGCGATCTAAACGTCTGTCGGGATTCAAAATCAAGTAATCAATCGCCCAACGGGTTAAATGATCCCTTGGTTCGATAATGATGGATTCCAATTCAATCCCATGTTTCTTGGAATACTTGTCGTGGATCTCGGCAATGATTTCTAAGTAGGTCGCCATCACCCGCAATTTAGCGGTTGAGCCCAATTCCAACTTGCTGCCCTCGTTAATATCAAAAGGCTGATCAGTACTATCCGTCTGCACTCTAACTCGGTTGGCGGTATCAGTGCGCTCATAAAGCGTAAAGCTATACAGCACGTTTTGCAGTTGGCTTGGGTCGAGTAACCGTTCGCCAAGCAGACCCACTTGCTCCGCGGTAGGCACTTGCGCCAGACTGCGTAAGTAGTGACTGACTTTCTGCTGTAAGTCACTGTGTAAGCTACTATTGACCGTCAAATCGAGCCTGTCTAAATCATACAGCCCCACATTTAACATGCCTGCGGTGCGAATGCGAACTGTGTTCACGCCCTTATCTGCGCCAGATTGGGTATTACGTTGCGGCTTGGCGACCTTAAACTGCAATTTCTGCGCGAGTGCAGCATCACGTAGACCACGATCAATCAAATAATACTGGCCGAGTAAACGGATATGGCTATCGACTAAGTTTTCAAGATCTTCATGACCTTGTAATAGATAGTAGGACGGACGACGTTGGGCGATCATCAAGGCTACCACTTGTCGGAATACTTGTCCGCGCTTGGTGGCATTACCTTTGATCTGCGGCGATGCTAACAGCTTGTTTGCAGTATCGAAATCGGTACCAAACCACGCCCACAATCCATCACCAATACCATGAACTTCGCCATGATTTGGCGCCGAAGATAATGGCACGGTATTCAGATAATCTTGAACGATGCGCTTACGAGCAGGTTCAGTGTTTTCACCTTGTTGATACACGCGCACACTGGCCGAGCCAATTTGCAGTAACTTATCCTTAATACTCAAGGTTAAACCTTGGGAAGAATGGCGGAATTTCTCAATCTGAGTCGCGAGTGTACTGCCACCCGCGGTAGAGACATTCATACCAACCATTTCAGCAATTTGGCTCATGCCTGCCACCACAAAACGTGGCCAGTCGATCACAGGATTGAGTTTCTCTTCCGTCGTCCATAACTCGCGGTTTTCAATAAACAGTAAAGTATTAACGATTTCATTGGGGATCTTATCGTCGTCCTGATAAACCCGTTTAGGATAGGCAAATTCGTATAAATCGGTATTGCGGCAATCGAGCAGCGTCAACCCAGATTGGGCCTTTTCATGGTAAGGTGGAAAAAATCCAAGTTGAGCGTATTCCTGCAACGCTGGCGAAAACGCCACTTGTTGCGTTACCTGAAAATTCCGTTGCAATAACCTATCAATATATTGAGGTAACTTACTGTAGCCATGTCGCTCATCAAAAGGACCATAACTAGGATAAATAACCGCTTGGCTCGGTGAGCTTTCTAATTCATAGGTGAGCGTCTTAGCATATTGATTGATAAATTTTGCTTGATAAAACGAAGTTTTAACCTCAAGTCCAATCAGCAATGCAGCGCAGCAAATCAGAATGAAAAATAAGAACCAGACCCTGCCCTTTGATCTGGCTTTACGCGGCGGCTTAACCTTAGCTTTAGGCTCAGGTTGTGGTGGACGAGGACGATAATTTTCGAACTTCATCTCTGATGTGGAATTAGGCAAAACAGCTCCAAAAAAACACTAAAATATTCATCTTTCATGCAACTCAGCAAATCCGTTGCCACTCAGTAAAGCAAGATATCAAACTCATCTAGCCATTATCCGGCTCTATTAATTAGTCTTAGTACCCATTATGTTCCACACTTTATCAAACCTAACTTCACTGTAAAGAAGGGTGCCTGTGACCCACAACCGCCACTAATCAATACTAATGTTAAGCTGATAGTACATTTTGCCAAATATTAATTTGTTGATATCAAGGTATTTTCAGCGATTAAGGCAACAGACAGTATGACTTAAAAACAAAACGAACTAATTTAAGTCGCATAAAAAGAATGAGTCGCTCAATAATCACACGCGATTAACGAAGCCTCATCCCACATATTCATGCGCATCCCAGATAAATTCACGAAAATGTTTGCGACAGACAGACTCGTAACTTTCGTTACCGCCAATCGCCACTTGCTCACCCTCGCGCATCACCTTGCCTTCACCATCAAGACGCACCACCATGTTAGCCTTACGCCCACAATGACAAATAGTCTTCAACTCAACTAATTTATCGGCCCAGGCTAATAAATAATGACTGCCGCTAAAAAGTTCGCCTTGAAAGTCCGTTCTTAGGCCATAGCAGAGTACAGGAATATCAATATTATCGACCACATGCGTCAGCTGCTTAACCTGTTCTTTACTCAAAAACTGACACTCATCCACCAGCACACAGCTTAATGGCGTGGCTTGATGCACATCGCTAATCATTTGAGTCAAATCATCTTGGCTACTAAATACCTGTGCTTCGGTTTCAATGCCAATACGCGAGGCCACTTTACCTTTGCCATATCTGTCGTCTATGGAGGCTGTCATGACCAAAGTATTCATACCGCGTTCACGGTAGTTATAGGATGACTGTAATAGGGAAGTGGATTTACCCGCGTTCATAGACGAATAATAAAAATACAATTGAGCCAAGACTTATACCCTTTAAAAACGTTAGCGCTTACGCGTCTGCTACCAGAGCCAAATTGAGCGCTAGTCTAACATTGCGCTTCACATCAGAACACTAGCAGCCGCTAAGCTTTTATCATGAAATTCTGCAATGACACCAACTTATCAATCATTTTAATCCCCAATCGCCTCCTGAAATATTTCTAGTCCACTTCATTTAATACTCTTCCCTGCAAAAAACATAAAAAACGTCCCGATGCCGTTCAATTGTTAATGAAAGCTTAACTGAAACTTAAATGTTGTTTCGTAAGGAAAAATTAGTAAAAGTTAAATTTAAAAAGTGCGATCTACCTCCAAAGTAATAGGTATAAATGGGCTTGCGCTCAAAAAACAAACATAGCGTTAACAGTAATATTTCATTCGAGACAAAACGTGCTCAATTAAAAAAAGAAAAGTATTCGATAGCTTGCAAATTGAGACCAACGGTCAAAGCACTAATCTACCCTGCAAACTTTAGTGCTCCACTCCGTCCTTTATTCGCATATTGGATCAAATGGAGATTATGATGAGAATTTTCACCTCTAGAAAACTGGCATATTTAGTTGCCTTAGCACTAACTGGCGCCCTTGTTGGCTGTGGCGATGATGGTAAAGATGGTGTAGATGGAGCACCAGGAACGCCCGGTATCCCTGGAACACCCGGTGAACCTGGAACACCCGGTGAGCCTGGAACACCGCCCCCTGTCACCAGTTCTACTATGACTAACGTCAAAGTGATCAACTATAGCTTTGGCGAAGGCAGTATCACTTACGAATTTGAAATTACAGATGAAAACAATAACCTAATCAACGGACTGTTAAATGCTCAAGCCAAAGTGGCTGCACTAACAGATAAAGGCTTCATCACTAACCGCACCGAAGCTGATAAAAATGGTGTTGCAGATAACGTCCATATTGGCGGTGAAGCAACTCAAGCAACCGTCGGCGCTGAATTGACCGCTTTAGCTGATGGTCATTACCAATTTAAAGTACCAATGAAAGGGGTTAATCCAAGTACTGAAGGTATCGTTTGGTTACGTGTCGGTGGTAATAATGGTATTGCGACCTCTAAACCTCTGGTCGTTAACAAACCTGAAGGCACCCATTCAACCACAACTGATAGTTGTTACTCTTGCCATATCGACTATTCAACAAGCCCTCGTCGTCATGCAAGCTATGTCGCTACCGGCATGGACAGCGAAGTCACTTTCGTGGAAGGCTGTTTAGTGTGTCACGGCTCAGTCAGCCGCGCAGTTGTCAATGCTGAAGGTTTCTCTACGGGTGGCTATGCGACAAACACCCTATCTAAAATTGGTCATATCAATCACCAAGATTTTACTAAAGACTTTTCAGTACAAAACTGTACATCTTGTCACGTTGAAGCACCTAAAAACATCAACGTAGCTGGACCAGGTTGTATTGATTGCCATGACAGTGGTGGCGTACCAGGGGCTATTATCCCAAGTAATGGTGCGGATCTGCGCATTATGCACGAAAGCAAAGCGGGTATAACCGAACGCCAAGCGATTCGCGCTAAGTATAAATTGAGTCTATCAACACCTGTTAAAGTAGATGATATTTCTACCAAGACAGACCACTATGCGCCGACAGGTGCTGCGGCTGCAGTAACCGCCCCAGGCTGGTGTACAACGCTGACAGTGAAAGACACCGATGGTAACGTCTTTAGCATTAAAGACAACTTTAACTATTCTAGCCCGCTAGTATATGACGCTAAGAAACCCGTAGTTTATGCGGGCGCTTATTTACATTCCTATGAAAATGGCAGCTTAGTGGGTCGCCCAGGTAACCGTACTAACTACTACTATGGTTACAACACTGACGGCACTAAAAATATCTGTCATTTACTGACAGATATCAGCGCAGTGAATGCTAACTATGTTTATTCTGCCCGCGTGACATTCAGTACCGCTGGTTGGATGGAATATGATGGTAAGCAACGCTACCAAAGTAATGGCAACCTAAGAGCGACAGGTTATGATGGTTCTATGGGCATATCCTTTACGGCTTACTCAGATGTCGTTAACCCTGTCACCACTCAAAAGGTCTCTGGCTTCGAACGTCGTGAGATAGCGAGTACTAACAGCTGTACTACTTGTCACAACGATGCCACTGCGTTCCACAAAAATGGTGCCTTCGATGAAGGTGGTAAAGCTTGTATCGCCTGCCATGACAACGGCATGGAACGTACTTCAGCAGCCTTAGGCGCAGGTTTTGGTCCTATGGTGCACAGCTGGCACTGGGGTAATGGCGCTAAAGTCGGTGAAGTTAAAGCTGATGGAACTCAAGCGCAAACCGCTAACGGTGCAGGCGCGATTGAAGCCTCTACTAGCTGCGTTGCCTGTCATGAAAAAGCGATTGATTTAAGCAAAGTGCCAAATCAATACATCGCTGAACCAGGTAGCAAAATGACAAGTCCAGTCACCGCTAACTGTTATGCCTGCCACACTAGCGATTCAGCTAAGGCGCATATGGCAAGCAACGGTGGTGAAATCAGCATACCAAAGGTTGCTGACTGGTTTAAACAACCGACCTCTGAATCCTGTGCAGTATGTCATGACACAGGTAGAAGTTCTGGTATTGATAAATACCACAAGTTTACTCGCTAATTAATCATCTCATCATCGCGTGATTAAGAAGTAAGTAAAAAGCGGTACCTATTTTCCCTGCAAGGAAATAGCCAAAGGAGTCTCGCTAATGCGAGGCTCCTTTTTTACTTAGACATTCCCGATAACAAGCCATTTTCAGTCCTATTTAAGTTACTAACGTTACAGTCCTAAAAAAACAACAATTCAAAGGAAGTCACTCAATTATGCGTAAAAGTTTTATTGCCATCGCCATCGGCGCCACTCTCACCGCCGGATTCATGGCAGGTTGCAGCAGCACAGAAACTAAAGCACCTAACGTTATCTCGGTACCAACCCAAAACCCGCTGTTCCAAGCCAGTAACCTGCAATATCAAGCACCCGATTTTAGCCTCATAAAGAATGAGCACTTCTCGCCAGCCTTAGAGCAAGGCATGGCAGAGCAGTATCAAGAAATTCTCGCAATAGCCAATAATCCGGCAGCAGCAACCTTCGATAATACGATTGTGGCTATGGAGAAAAGCGGCGCCCTACTCAACCGTGCATCAAGCGTGTTTTATAATTTAGCAGGGTCGAATAGCAATCCAGAACTGCGTAAAATCCAAGGGGAAATGGCGCCAAAAATGGCGGCCCACTCAGATAATATCAACTTAAACCCAGCGCTATTTTCCCGTATCGAAGCCATCTATAACGACCGCACCAACTTAGGATTAACCCCAGAAGCAGTACGTTTGGTTGAGGTATATCACCAACGCTTTATCATGGCTGGGGCTAAACTTACCGATGAACAAAAAGTTAAAATCCGCGCGTTAAATGAAGAACAATCAACACTAACGAATGAGTTCTCTCAGCGTTTATTACGCTTAACCAAAGAAATCGCCGTTGTGGTGGATTCAAAAAGTGAACTTGCTGGGTTAACCGACGGTGAAATCACTTCAGCCGCGAACGATGCCAAAGCGGCCGGTCACGATGGCAAGTATCTGATTAACATCACCAACACCACTCGCCAACCTGTGTTGGCATCACTGGAAAACCGTGAGCTACGCCAGCGTATTTGGGAAGCCTCAGCGAACCGTGGCTTAACTGGTGAAAACGAAACTGCGTCACTCGTATCTCGTTTAGCGAAACTCAGAGCCGAGCGCGCAACACTATTAGGCTATGAAAACTGGGCAAGTTATCGATTAGCACCGCAAATGGCCAAAACACCCGAAGCGGTTTACAGCATGTTTGGCTCAATGGTGCCTGCGGTAGTTGCTAACACAGAGAAAGAAGCGGCCGACATTCAAGCGATGATCACTAAAACCGGTGGGAAATTTGAACTGGCACCGTGGGACTGGGAGTTTTACGCAGAAAAAGTTCGCCAAGAAAAATACGCCCTCGATGCCAATAGCATTCGCCCATACTTCGAGTTTAATCGTGTGCTCGAAGACGGCGTATTCTACACACTCAAAGAACTCTATGGCGTCACCTTAAAACCACGCCCAGATTTACCGGTTTACCATCCCGATGTGAAAGCCTACGAAATGTTTGATGCCGATGGCTCAAGCATGGCCATTTTCTACGCCGACTATTTTGCCCGTGAAGGTAAACGTGGTGGCGCTTGGATGAGTTCGTTCGTCGGTCAATCCTTCCTCGAAGGCACTAAACCTGTGGTCGTCAACGTGATGAACATAAAGAAAGCGCCCGAAGGTCAACCCACCTTCGTCAGCTATAACGAAGTCACTACTATGTTCCATGAAATGGGTCACGGCACCCACGGCATGTTCTCTAAAGTGACTTATCCAAGTCTGGCGGGCACCTCGGTTTCACGCGACTTTGTCGAATTTCCATCGACGTTTGAAGAAGATTGGGCCGCCCATCCAAAAGTGTTAGCGAACTACGCGAAACACTATGAAACAGGCAAACCCATTCCCGATGAACTGCTGCAAAAACTGCTGAAATCTGGCAGCTTCAACCAAGGCTTTGACACTCTGGAATACATGGCCGCTGCATTAGTAGACATGGAATGGCATTCATTAACCCCAGATACCCCGCTGCAAGATGTACCAACATTTGAAGCCAATGCTTTGAAAAAGCACGGCTTAAACATCAGTGCCGTACCTCCGCGTTATAAGTCGACCTATTTTGCCCACGCCTTCCCCGGCGGTTACTCGGCAAGTTATTACGCTTATATGTGGAGTGAGATTTTAGCGGCGGATGCGTTTGCCTATGTACAAACCCAAGGCGGGCTCAATCGTGAAATCGGCATGAAGTACCGCAAAACGATCCGTGAAGTGGGTAATAGCATAGCGCCAATGGACGCCTACAAAAACTTCCGCGGACAAGAGCCAACCACAGAAGGCTTACTTAAACGCCGCGGTCTAGATCAAGCACGCTAAGCTAAGAGTTGATAGCCTTAATGCGATAAGCTAGAGATAAAAACAAACTCAGCCTTAACCAAAAAAATCAGCCAGCATAATGCTGGCTGATTTATTTTGACTTATTTGTCGTGAACGTTTGCAGTGAAAGGTTTCAATTAACGTCTAGCTAATTGTGCCTTTAGATTTGATTTTAAGTACGATAATACTAATTACAAATGCCACACTACAAGCCACTAAACCCGCGACAACAGACTCGGTAAATCCAAGTGCCACATAACCCACTAAGCTAATAAACGCCGCAATGAGTGCATAAGGTAGCTGAGTCACCACATGGTCGATGTGGTGGCAACTGGCGCCCGTAGACGACAAGATAGTCGTGTCGGAAATTGGTGAACAGTGATCGCCAAATACAGCCCCCGCCAGCACAGAGGCAAGCATAGGTAGCATCATGCCAGTGTGACTTCCCATCGCCATATCAGCAGCAATCGGCAACATGATCCCGAACGTACCCCAGCTAGTACCAGTTGAGAACGCGGTAATACCTGCTAGCACAAACATTAAGGCGGGTAAAAATGCGAACGGAATATTTCCTGTTGCTAAACTAGCCATAAACTTACCGGTTTCGAGTTGACCAATCACACCTGCGATTGTCCAAGCAAATAACAGGATGTAAATCGCCGGCAGCATAGAGCGAGCGCCCTGCACTATACCTTTGACTATCATCAATTTCTCAACGCCTTGCACTAAATTCAATATCAGCGAAACCGCTAGACCAATTAATGCACCAAAGAAAAGTGATGAACTGACATCGGTTTTCTCAAAAGCAGAAATAATATTAAATTCAATCCCTTCCGCCGCGAGTACTTGAGCGCCACTGTTAATCATAAAATAGAGGGTTGCAAATACCAACACGGTAATCGGCAGAAATAGACCTAAAATCTTACCGGTTTCGGCTTCAGGTAAATCCGCGTTCGCCCCAGGCGGTAATCCTTTAGACTCATCGTATAAATTACCACGTTGGGCATTGAGCTCATGCTCACGCATTGGCCCAACATCTAATCCCATAAAGACAACAAAAAGTAATAATAACAAGGAGAAGATTGCGTAAAAGTTCATCGGGATCATTTGAATAAAAATACTCAAATGACCCGTATCAGCAAAACCATGGGCAGTTAATATCCCGCCAATGAGTGCGATAATATAAGCACCCCAGCTCGAAACTGGAGAAATAACGCACACAGGCGCCGCAGTAGAATCTAATAAATAAGCTAACTTAGCGCGGGAAACATAATAACGATCGGTAACAGGTCGAGCGACCGAACCAACAACTAAACTATTGAAATAATCATCAATAAAAACTACGCAACCTAAAAACATGGTCAATAGTTTAGCATCACGTTTATTACGTATATGTAAACGAGCCCAATCGGCAAAAGCCCGCGCGCTGCCACTTACGGTAATTAACGCTGTGATCATTCCCAGTACAATTAAGAAACCGAGAATATATAAGTTCCACGAATTTAGACCTTTATCAGTCCAAAAAAGCCCTTTAACGCCATTAAATACAAACTCACCCGTTGCTAAAGGTGAAAATTGATTGAGCAATAAAGCACCAATTAAAATACCTAACCCCAAAGAAAGCAGTACACGGCGAGTCAAGATCGCCAACACGATAGCCACCGCAGGCGGCAACAAGGAAAGTGCCGAATCGGCATAATTCATAACAGTCATTGATTATTATCTTCGTTAAATACGAATGGAGGGCGACTGAACTGGTGGGAAAAGGCAATAGATACCCAAGGTCACCTGTCCTATCAGTAGCGCTCCATAGTAACTATTCCCAATATCCATATCGGAAAATACTATGGCAGTGCTGCACCTATTAGGTACAACCCCAGCAGTTGATCGTGATAAATCGAACCACTTCGGCACCAAATCCTTTCGCAATCGATCAACGGAATCACCCTACTGATCACTACTAATATTTGGCGCGCCTCTACTTCTAAGAACGCCCTTGCACGGGCGTGAGGCACATAAAAACATAAGCGGCTTAGCAGATGCTACCGCAAAGCCACTTAATGTGACCTAGATCACAGATAAAATCAACTGAGACTTGTAATCAGCTCAGGAACCGCCTCAAACAGATCAGCAACGAGTCCATAATCGGCAACTTGAAAAATCGGCGCTTCAGGATCTTTGTTGATTGCAACGATGACTTTAGCGTCTTTCATGCCGGCTAAATGTTGAATCGCGCCAGAAATACCGACGGCAATATACAAGTTTGGCGCAACGATTTTACCGGTTTGACCCACTTGTAAATCGTTAGGCACAAAACCTGCGTCAACTGCAGCGCGTGATGCGCCAACTGCTGCGCCGAGCTTATCAGCAAGTTGCTCCAACATGCCGAAGTTTTCACCACTGCCCATGCCTCGGCCGCCAGATACGATAATGCCAGCATTGCCTAACTCTGGACGGGCAGAAACTGTCAGCGATTGAGAAACAAACTGAGTTCTCGCTTCAAACACTTTATCAAGTGTCGTCACAGCCGCACTGTTACCTTCTGGCGCAGCGTCAAACGCACTGGCGCGCACTGTTATCACTTTAATGGCATCATGGCTTTGCACTGTCGCTAAGGCGTTACCCGCATACACAGGGCGCACAAAGGTATCGGCATTGACGACGGTAATAAGTTCTGAGATTTGCGCGACATCTAATAATGCTGCAACGCGCGGAAGCGTGTCCTTACCTAAACTTGAAGCCGAGGCCAGAATGTGACCATAGTTTGACGCTAAGTCCACCAGCAATTTGGCAAAATTTTCCGCTAAATGCGCTTCATACACGCTGGCATCGGCAACGAGTACTTGGCTAACGCCTTGTAGTGCCTGTGCGGCTTGGACAACCGCGCCACATTGATGACCCGCAACTAAGACATGTACTTCATCGCCTATGGCACGGGCGGCGGTAACAATTTTTGCCGTATCGAGTTTCAGTGCAGCATTATCATGTTCAGCTAATACTAAAATGGCCATTTAGATCACCTTCGCTTCATTTTTTAACTTTTCAACTAGCTCAGCTACCGACGCTACCATAATGCCCGCTTTACGTTCAGCTGGCGGAGTGACCTTCACAATCGTTTGGTGACTCTTTAACGTCACGCCTAAGTCTGCCACAGTAAATACTTCTAATGGCTTACGCTTAGCTTTCATTATGTTAGGCAATGAAGCGTAACGGGGTTCGTTCAAACGTAAATCGGCGGTCACAACAGCAGGTAAAGGCAGTTTAAGAGTTTGCATGCCGCCGTCAATTTCACGGGTGACTTGTAATGTATTCGCTTCTAATTTGATTTCTGAAGCAAAGGTCGCCTGTGGCATATCCATTAACGCGGCAAACATTTGGCCAGTTTGGTTATTATCACCATCGATGGATTGCTTACCAAAAATCACCAGCTCTGCTTGTTCTTTGTCTTGTACCGCTTTGAGCAATTTGGCGATAGACACTGGCACGAGCTCTTCTTCAGTATCGATATGAATTGCACGATCTGCGCCTAATGCAAGCGCGGTACGCAGTTGTTCTTGCACGGCTTTATTACCAATACTGACAACAACCACTTCAGTAGCGCTACCCGCTTCTTTTAAACGAACCGCTTCTTCTACTGCGATTTCACAAAAAGGGTTCAACGCCATTTTTAGGTTTGCAGTGTCAACACTTGTATTGTCAGCTTTGACCCTGACCTTCACATTGGCATCAACAACGCGCTTAACGGGCACCAATACTTTCATAGGGTTTCCTTCCTACACTTTCATGTACATGGACAAAACATTGGTTAATACCAATGCAGGATAGAGCAACTTTACGTCCTGTTAACGTTAACGTCAACCAAAGTCAAACGCCTGTTTGTATTTTTTAATCCGCTGCAACGGCCACTTTTTTGGACACTTATTTGAGGGAATAAGAAAAGTTCAAAAAATAAATAATATTTAATTTCCTTAAAACGCATAATTTTATTTGATTCGAGCTATATTAGTTTCTATCATTTAGGTGTTGTTCACCATTATCCTGTATTAAAAATAGAGTGGGACGAAAATAGATATGAGCGAATTTTTAGAGATATTAACTCACGGCCGTCGTTTTAAAGCTGCAGTAAAAGAACTTAGCGTTGAAGAGCTACGTGATTTAGCCGACAAATTAGATAAAATTTTAGTAGAACGCGAGTCTATGGCTGAGGAAGAAGAACAAGCCATGGCAGCTCGTAATGCTAAGATTGAAGAAATCCGTCAACAAATGGAAGCCGTTGGTTTATCAATTGATGACTTAGGTGGCGTAGCTGTTAAAGCTGCTGCGAAGAAACGCGCTCCTCGTCCAGCCAAATACCAAATTGAAGTTGACGGTGAAATGGTTCAATGGACTGGCCAAGGCCGTATGCCTACCGTATTTAAGAACGAGATCAACAAAGGTCGTTCTATGGAAGATTTCTTAATCTAATCCAACCAAGTGTGATGGCGCTAATTTGCCAACACAAGTTTGCATAAAAGCTCGCATTAATTGCGAGCTTTTTTATATCCATCAATCGTTTCAAACTTAAACGACAGCCGTTAATTCCGCACCTCACTCCCGCTCAAATTACGTTACAATTCAGCCTTAGTATTTACATCTGCTTTCAGTTACTCTTTGTTCACCCTCACTCGATTGAATAAAATAATGCAGATAAACAATAAGATAATGATAAGCTGCAGCATAATCGCTAGCTTAGTATCACAAACAACATTTGCCCAGCTCAATACTGGAACAACATCCAGTAAACTCACTGCATTTACCCATGCTGAATTAATTATTGCCCCGGGAAAACGTTTAAGCGATGCCACTTTATTAATTGAAAATAATCGAATTAAAGCCATTATTGAGCACAACGACATTCCCGCTGGCGCATTTAGAATCGATTTGAGTGGTTATACAATTTATCCCGGATTTATCGATCCTTTTACTGATTATGGGATTGAGTTCGAATATCCCAAACTTAAGCTCACTCGCCCCGTCTATGATATAAAGCGTATAGGTGGTAATGCGGAAAATGGTGCAATTCATTCTGAAAAAGAATGGTTTAATTACGTTTACCCCAATAAAGAACGCGCAAAAGAGTGGATTAATAATGGTTTCACCAGTGTGCAAAGTAGCAAACTCGACGGTATCTTCCGTGGGACGGGTGTCAGCCTTTCATTAGCAGACAAAACGGCTAATGAAGTGATTTATCGCGCCCGCAGTCAACCTTTTATGGCATTCGATAAAGGTTCGTCTGAACAAGATTATCCCTCATCATTAATGGGCAGCATTGCACTTATTAGGCAAACCTTTGCCGATGCAAATTGGTATAACCAAAATAAAAACAAACCTGCCAATGGCGCAATAAACAATCAAGTCGAATTTAATATTGCCTTTGAGCGTTTAGATAATTTAGCCGATAAGCAAATTATCTTTGAAACCAAAAATCTCAACGACCAATTACGTGCAGCCCATTTACTCAAAGAACATAAACTGCCAGCCAACCTACTTGGTAATGGTCAAGAATACTCACGCATCAATGAGTTAAAGGCGCTGAACTATCCGTTGATCTTGCCTTTAAACTATCCGCAGGCACCCGATGTCGGCACAGATGACGCTGATCGTGAAGTATCACTGGCGGATTTAAGACAGTGGGAACGTGCACCAACCAACCCTGCAGCGGTAGCTAACGCGGGTATCCCCTTTGCGTTAACGCAGTTTGGGATTAAGACAGATGCCTTCTGGCCGCGCCTACGCCAAGCCATTGCCCAAGGTTTAAGTGAAGAAAAAGCTCTCGCGGCACTCACCACCCAAGCCGCAGAGATGACAGGCACCGCCGACTTTACCGGTAAACTCGCGCCCGGTTATATGGCTGACTTTGTTATCACTAAAGGCAATATCTTTAAAGATGGCCAGATCTACAGTGTTTGGTTGCAAGGTCAGGAGCAAAGTCTGCGCTCACTTCCCCAAGCACGATTACTGGGAGATTACCAATTAAGCCTCAATAACCTCACGCTAGATTTATCGCTACATGATGAAAGTAAAAGTGATAAACCCAACATCCAAGGCAATTTAAGCAGTGGCGAACAAAGTATCTCACTCACTCAACTTAAGTTAGATGATAACGGAAGATTGAGCTTTACTGCCAATTTGAGCGCCGCAGGCATTAACGGCCTTAGCCGCTTTACGCTGTGGATGGCCGATGACGGCATTCAAGGTCGTATGGTCGATGCAAAAAGTCGCACTACAAATGTTGCCGGTGTCGCTATGACTCAAACTGCAAAGCTCAAAAATGCAGACCAAGCAAACAATCAAGCTCCCAAGAATGAAGCCAACACGAGCCTAGTGAGTCACCTCACCTTCCCTAACGTCGCTTACGGACTGAGAGAAGCCCCTAATGTTGAGAAGCTACACATCAAGAATGCCACCCTGTGGACATCGGATAAGCAAGGCATTCTCGAACATGCTGATCTCTTGATGGCCAATGGCCGCATCGAAAAAATTGGCCAACAATTAAGTACACCATCAGGTTATCAAGTCCTCGATGCAACAGGTAAACACCTCACCGCCGGCATAGTCGATGAACACTCGCATATCGCCATTAATGGCGGTACTAACGAAGGAACAGACGCAGTTACCTCTGAAGTACGCATTGGCGATATTATTAATCCCGACGATATTTCAATCTATCGCGCCTTAGCGGGCGGCGTCACCAGCGCGCAATTACTCCACGGTAGCGCCAACCCTATCGGTGGCCAATCACAACTGATCAAAATGAAATGGGGCGAGCCAGCCGAACAACTCAAATTTGTTAACGCGTCCGCCAGTATCAAATTTGCTTTAGGTGAAAACGTCAAACAGAGTAACTGGGGTGAGAAATTTGTTCAGCGCTTCCCCCAGACTCGCATGGGAGTAAAAGCGTTATTTGAAGAAACCTTCGACGCTGCTATCGCCTATGAAAAGGCGTTAAAAACCTATGATAATCTGCGCTCCAGCGATAAAAAGAAAACCGTCGCCCCGCGTCCAAGTTATCGTCTGCAGGCGGTCGCCGAAGTATTAAACCAGCAACGCGACGTACATATTCATTCCTATGTACAGTCAGAAATCCTGATGTTTATCCGCTTAGCCGAGGCTTATCACTTTAAAGTGCAAACCTTTACCCATGTGCTCGAAGGTTACAAAGTGGCGAGTGAACTGGCCGCCCATGGCGCTGGCGCTTCGACGTTTGCCGATTGGTGGGCCTATAAGTTTGAGGTGTACGACGCGATTCCACAAAATGCGTGTTTGATGCAAAACAAAGGTGTGACCACCAGCATTAACTCTGACGATTATGAAATGCAGCGCAGACTCAACCAAGAAGCGGCTAAGTCTATGATGTATTGTAATATGTCGAAGGAAGACGCTTGGAATATGGTCACTATCAATCCAGCCAAACAATTAAGAGTCGATGAGTTTGTGGGTTCACTCACCCCAGGCAAAATGGCCGATATCGTACTCTGGAACGCAGAGCCTCTGTCTATTTACGCCAAAGTGACGCAGGCATGGGTTGAAGGAAAACGCTATTTTGACCGCGACCAAGACCAAATTGCCCAGCAAGCTGTGGTGAACGAGCGCGCCGCACTTATCCAAAAAATTCTCAGCAGTGATGACCAAACTAAAGCGGGTGAAAAAGTTACGCCACTCAACGAGCCACAGTGGCACTGCGACACCCACTATCAGGCATGGGGCCACGCTCATGAGGGAGCCAAATAATGCAACATTTATCTAAAACCGTTTTGTTTGTGGCGCTACTCGGCGCAATTTGCACCACGCAGGCCCCAGTTATGGCCAATGATATCGTACCTACGCCTAAACAAAGCCGCAGCGTACTGATTAAAAACGCCACTGTGCACACAGTCACTCAAGGCGTGCTCAGCAACACAGACGTCTTAATTGAAAATGGCAAGATCACGGCCGTTGGGCCTCAACTGACCAGCCAAATCAACAATGCAACCGCAGAAACCAGTGACACTCAAATCATCGATGCCAGCGGTAAACACTTATATCCGGGCTTAATTGCCCTCGATACCAGCTTAGGTTTGGTTGAAATTGAAATGAGCCGCCCAACGGTTGATAACGCCGAGGTAGGTTATATCAATCCGCAGATCAGCACGGCCACAGCTTACAATCCGGATTCGGAGCTCATCCCGACCATACGTTACAACGGCATTACCCACGCGCAAATCGTCCCAAGCGGTGATGGGTTAGCTGGACAATCGGTACTGGTGGATCTCGATGCATGGACGATTGAAGATGCGCTGACGCCAAGTGCTGGACAGTTCCATGTCTATTGGCCGCAAATCAAACGCATGCCAGAAGATGAAAAAGAGAAAGCCAAGGCCATCGAGAAAAATCAGCTGGCGATCGACAAGCTCAATATCGCCTTTGAAAATGGCTATCGCTATTTCTTAAGTGATAAGGCCAACGGTAAAGACAAAAACCAGGATGAAGATCCGCAGTCCGCGACCAACAACCTGCGCTGGCAGGCCATGTTGCCACTATACCAAGGCAAAGCGACACTGTTTGCCCATGCCGACAGTGTTGGCCAAATTGAGCAAGTGATCGCCTTGACGAAAAAATACCAATTCAAACTGGTAATTGTCGGCGGATACGATGCATGGCGTTTGGACTCAAGCCTAAGGGAAGTTAAGGCTGGAGTCATTTACCCTCATACCTTGAGTCTGCCTAAACGTAAAGATGAGCCAGTCGATTTACCCTTTAAGATCCCATCTTTACTCGCCAATGCAGGCATTCCCTTCGCCCTTGGGTTCTCATCGGACTGGAATAGCCGTAACCTCCCCTACGCCGCAGGTTACAGCGCCGCTTATGGTTTAACGCCTGAACAAGCACTTAAGTCCATCACCTTAGATGCCGCAAAGTTGCTAGGTGTCGATGATTTAGGTGCGATAGCGGTGGGATACCAAGGCAGTGTCGTGCTGTCAAAGGGGGACATTCTCGACCCTATGACCAATAAAATTGAGGCAATCTGGATTGAAGGACGGCAGATAGATCTGAATAATCGCCATCAGCAGCTTTATCAAAAGTACCTTAAGCGGTAGAATTTACTCAGATAATAATATCGCATCGGCGCAGCCTACCAAGGCTGCGCAGTTTTCTCCTCAACCTCAGGTCAAACCATGAAAATTATCCTCTCAAGTGCATTAGTGCTCCTGCTCAGTGCCTGTGCAAGCGACTACAGTTTTAACAGTAATTTGGACAGTGAGGCGATTAATGACTATTTCAAGGCATCCGATGTCATCCTTTATGAAGGTGATACCTTGCCGAAAGGTCATTATGAATTAAAAGGATTGGTCGAAGGTGAGTCCTGTCAGGCCGATACCAACGGTGCGCCCGCATCACTTGCCGATGCCAGAACCGAAGCCCGTCGCAATGCGGCAGATAAAGGGGCTAACGGCATTATCATCAAGCAATGTGTCATATTTGAAGAAGCTGCCCAAGGTTGTATCAGCCGCGCATTATGCGTTGGTCAAGCAGTAAAAACGGCTACAACAGAGTAAGCCTCACGCATATTAAGCATACTGCTCGCGGCGTGATCCTATAGTGTTCTAAGATTGCCCCTATCAACCGCTTAATGGCTAACGCTTCATGACCAACGCTGCATTATTAGCACACAAAGATGGGCCTTAATGATTAGCTTAGAATGATGAGCTTAGGCGGTTGTTATATTTATCTTTTTAGGTAATTTTTTGCATGACATTTACCAACCAAATTATCGCAGTGGCAACATGCCGCACACCCTATAAACAAAAATTTGGCATTCCAAGACAACCCGGACTTGTTGAAGCGCGTGGTTATGTCGAGCTCGAGCCCCATGTGAATCATATCGATGCGGTGCGTGGCATAGAGCAATATTCACATCTCTGGTTACTGTTTTGCTTCCATGAGAATCTTGCCCAAGGTTGGAAAACCACAGTGCGCCCGCCGCGTTTAGGCGGCAATGAAAAACTCGGCGTGTTCGCCACTCGCTCCACTTTTCGCCCCAATGGTATAGGTCAGTCTGTAGTGAAATTGCACGGTGTAGTGCAGCGCAAGGGCAAAGTGTGCCTCGAAATTTCCGGTATGGATCTGCTCGATGGCACACCGATAATTGATATTAAGCCATACATTCCTTTCTCAGATTCGATTACCGATGCTGTGGGTGGCATTGCCCAAGACGCGCCTAAACTGATTTCAGTGGTGTATTCTGACCATGCCAAGACACAGATTGAGCGTTACGCCCAGCAGGAAACCTACACAGATTTAGCCGTACTTATCCGCGGAGTCTTGGGGCAAGATCCGCGCCCCGCCTATAAAAAAGCCAAGGACGATCCTAAGTTATACCAAGTCGCCCTCTATGATTTAGATGTGTTTTGGCAAATGGCAGTCGATGATAATGACCAAGAATACATCTTGGTACTGGAACTCAAACCGGGGAAATGTGGCTAAATGTCTGCGCCAACGCCTGCATCAAAACCTGATTATCAAAGCCAGCATAAAAAGCGGCTCTCTTGGATGCCGTGGCTGTATTTTTCTTTAAAAGAGAAACATTTAATCTGGGCTAAACCTTGGCAAGACGATATTCAAGCAAAACTTTGTGCCCTCGAAACCATCAACATCGGCGAGCAATGCTTTATCGCCCCCGAGGCGCAGTTATTTGCCGAACCCAATCGTGATATCCGCATGGGTAATCGCTGCATGATCGCCGCCGAGTGTTTTTTGCATGGGCCTATCACGCTAGGGGACGAAGTGGCGATTAATCATGGCTGCTCCTTCGATGGCGGCAGGGTCGGGATTCAGATAGGCAATCAAACCCGCATCGCCAATAATGTCACTATTTACGCCTTCAACCATGGCATGGCGCCAGATACCCCCATATATCAACAAGCTGCCAACTCCAAAGGCATTGTTATTGGCCAAGATGTGTGGATTGGCGCTCAGGCAGGCATAGTCGATGGTGTGACCATTGGCGATCACGCTGTGGTGGGTATGGGCAGCATAGTGACGAAAGATGTACCCGACTGGGCGATAGTGGCTGGCAACCCCGCCAAAGTGATTGGTGATAGACGGGATAAGTAAGCAGTAAGGATAATCTTGATACTAGCAGTGACGAAGTCACGCTCTAACAGCACAGCGCTCTTCCTTTCGTTATCCGTTATCCGTTATCCGTTATCCGTTATCCGTTATCCGTTATCCGTTATCCGTTATCCGTTATCCAGCATCAAAAAATGCTATTTATCTCCCAGCTAGTTGAATTTAACCTAAATCCCTAGGTGACATCACCAAAGCAGGTGATAAAATGGCGACCATTCAACTCAAATTTGGACATCGGTAATGCGCGTCAGCAAGTACCTGCTATCAACACAGAAAGAAACTCCTGCCAACGCAGAAGTCATTAGTCATCAATTAATGTTACGTGCGGGCATGATCCGTCGTAATGCGTCGGGCCTTTACAGCTACCTCCCCACGGGCTTACGCGTATTGCGTAAAGTCGAAGCCATTGTTCGTGAAGAAATGAACAAAGCCGGTGCAATTGAAATTCTAATGCCTATGGTGCAACCGGCAGACTTGTGGGTAGAAACGGGTCGTTGGGAAAAGTTTGGTCCCGAGCTGTTACGCTTTAAAGATCGTCACAATCGCGACTTCGTACTGGGGCCAACCCATGAAGAAGTGATCACCGATCTCATTCGTAAAGAAGTCAGTTCATACAAGCAATTACCGCTGAATCTTTACCAAATTCAAACCAAATTCCGTGACGAAGTTCGTCCACGTTTTGGCATGATGCGCTCACGCGAATTCTTGATGAAAGACGCCTACTCTTTCCACCTTGACGTCGATACCATGAATGAAACCTATGAGGCTATGTACACAGCCTATAGCAACATTCTATCGCGCATGGGCTTAGCTTTCCGCCCAGTTTTAGCTGATACGGGTTCAATCGGTGGCAGCATGTCACACGAGTTCCATGTTCTAGCACAAAGCGGTGAAGATTTAATTGCTTACTCAACGGGCAGCGATTACGCGGCTAACATTGAGAAAGCCGAATCACCTATGCCAACTGAACCCCGCGGCGCAGCCACTGAAGCATTGCGTTTAGTCGATACCCCAAATGCGAAGACCATTGCGGAATTAGTTGAGCAGTTTGGTTTGGATATCACTAAAACGGTCAAAACCTTGATCGTAGTCGGTGCAACCGAAGCCGCTCCGCTAGTGGCGTTAATCGTTCGTGGCGACCATGAACTCAACGAAGTCAAAGCCGACAAGTTAGATTTAGTCGCATCACCATTGGAAATGGCGCCAGAAGCCCTAATCCGTGACGCCATTGGCGCAGGTCCTGGTTCACTTGGCCCTATCGGTCTTAAAATCCCTATCGTTATCGATCACAGCGTTAGCGTCATGAGCGATTTTGCCGCCGGTGCTAACGTTGATGACCAACACTATTTTGGTATCAACTGGGAACGCGATCTGCCGACAGCGCAAGTTGCCGACATCCGTAACGTAGTCGAAGGCGAGCCAACACCTGATGGTTCAGGCACTTATGCTATGGCACGCGGTATCGAAGTGGGCCATATTTTCCAACTGGGCACTAACTACTCTAAATCGATGAACGCGACTGTACTTGACGAAAATGGCAAGTCACAGGTGCTACTGATGGGTTGTTACGGTGTCGGCGTGAGCCGTATTGTGGCAGCAGCCATCGAACAAAACTTCGATGACCGTGGCATCATTTGGCCAGAAGCGATTGCGCCATTTAGCGTGGGTATTCTGCCAATGAACATGCACAAGTCGCACCGCGTAACCGATATCGCCGAGCAGTTATACAAAGACTTAAACGAAGCGGGTATCGAAGTGTTATTGGATGATCGTAAAGAGCGTCCAGGCGTGATGTTCGCCGATATGGAACTGATTGGTATCCCACATACAGTGGTGATTGGCGATCGCAATATTGATGCTGGCGTATTTGAATACAAAAACCGCCGCACAGGTGAAAAACAAGATATTCCATTCGATCAACTGCTCGACTTCCTGAAAAACGCAGTTAAAGGCTAAGCCTCAACGCGAAATGTAGACAAGCTGAAGATCAAAAACGAAACGCACTTGAGCCCAGCTTAAGTGCGTTTTTTATTGGACTTTTTATTGACCTTCATCGTTCACATTGGCTCGCAACATGACTTTTTATGTGTGGCTGTTTACTGCTGTATTTTGGGCACTGTATTTTTGGCAAGGTATTTTGCGCTAACAGATACTGACTCGGAGCGACGCCCATCAACTGCCTAAACATATAACCAAAGGCTGAACCCGAGGCATAACCTAAGGATAACGCTGTAGTGAGCACTGATTCACCTCGGCTGAGCATCTGAATCGCTACCTGCAATCTAAGCCTTTGCAACCATTGGCTATAACTCAGCCCAGTTTGCTGTTTAAATAATCTCGCTAACGTGCGGGCCGAGGCACCGACCTCCCGCTGCCAATCAACCAAAGTGCGCTGTTCGCTTGGATCGGCAAGCAAAGCCTCGGTAATGCGCAGTAATTTTTTATCCCTAGGATAAGGTAAATCCAAGGCGACCTTAGGGGCGAGTACCATAAAGTCACGGATCACCATCAAGAGCCGCATGACGCGATCCTTAAAATCGGGATCAATTAGCCCAGCCTCACTCTTCACTAAGGTATTAGCCTCTTGCAGTAATAACTGCAAAACTGGCTTCACACTCAAACAAGTACTGTCGGGTGGAAACCCGCCTATCCGGGTTTCATCCAAATACAGACTACTCAATTGCACCTGACCTAGCGCGATAACCTCATGATCGACAAAGGGAGGCACCCACACCGCTTGTTCAGGCGGCACAATGTAACGCCCAGCAGGCGTAATCACACTCAACACGCCTTGACTGGCATAAATGACCTGTCCCCAAGAATGACTATGGCGCTGCACATGTTCAAACGGCTTGAGTGTTCGCTTAAGCAACATGATGGAGGCACTTAGCCCTGCGGCGGCTAAACGTGAAGGTGCGACCTGCGTGTGCTGAGTAATATGCTGCTGGGATAAATGCGTGTCAGTGACTTGATTCAAGGTGTTATCGCCCAAGGTGATTTTTATATCGAAGCTTCTTTTCGTATTATCGAGCCTCTTCCGTATAGAAGCGCCTCTTTGTTTAGAAGCACCTTTTGTAAATAAGTGTCTTTTTATCTAGACATTAAGTCAATCTATCGAGCTCAAGCCAAAGCTGCAAACGCTAACATGTCATATCAGACTGAATAAATTGGAGATGACATGAGTATCCACATGGATAAAAATCGCGTAACGCCCGTTACATTACAAAAAATGAAAGGTAAAACCCCCATAGTTGCTCTCACCGCCTATGAAAAGCCGATGGCAGAAATTATCGATCCCCATGTGGATATGATTATCGTCGGCGACTCCGTCGGCATGGTGGTTTATGGGCAAGACTCTACACTCGGGGTCACCTTAGAAATGATGATTAATCATGGTCTTGCTGTCACTCGCGGCGCAGCACATGCCTGCGTTATTATCGATATGCCCTTTGGGAGTTATCAAGAATCGCCTCAGCAAGCCTTCAGACATGCCAGCCAAGTATTAATACGCACAGGCGCGCAAGCAGTAAAACTCGAGGGTGGCGCAGAGATGCTCGACACCACTCGTTTTTTAACCCAGCGAGGGATCCCTGTGATGCCACACATAGGATTAATGCCGCAACACGTGAATCAATTGGGTGGATTTAAAACCCAAGCAAGGGATGCTGCCGCCATCGAAGCCCTCGTTAGTTTAGCGAAAGACTTTGAGCAAGCAGGCGCTTTTAGCATACTGATTGAAGGCACATCCGAGCTCGCGGCGCGCACAGTGACGGCAGGAGTCTCAATCCCAGTCATAGGCATTGGCGCCTCACCCGCCTGCGATGGTCAAGTGCTCGTGACTGAGGATATCTTAGGCTTATTTTCTGACTACACGCCTAAATTTGCTAAACGCTATATCGACTTAGGACCATTGATCACTAAGGCCTGCGCCCAATATGCCCAAGAAGTGAGAACGGGTGAGTTTCCAACATCGGAGCATTGCTTTGGCCTCAGCAAAACGACTAAGGTTACTGCGGATTAATTGTCTAAAATTAAATGATCCAGCAATCGAATAAACGATAAATCGAAATTTACAACTAATTGAGTCTACCGACTTGCTTTTTATAGGGGGGCGTTGCTTTAATAAAACTATTAAAACAATAAATTGAGTCTGAAGATTGCCTACATCAACTGCATTAGTCTTAGGCGGTGGCGGCGCTAGGGCGGCCTACCAAGTCGGCGTGTTAAAAGCACTGGTCCAGCTTTATCCACGCAATCATGGTATTCCCTTTAAAATTATTTGCGGAACCTCTGCGGGTGCCATCAATGGCACAGCTATCGCGACCCATGCCTCTTGCTTTCACCTTGGTGTCAGAAAACTCGAATGGGTTTGGCGTCACTTTGAAACTCGAAAAGTCTACCGAGCTTCGATCACCGGTGTTCTCAGCCATCTAACTAAAATGGCCCTCAAAGGCATGCAAGATGATAAGGTCAATACCGATGCAGGCAGTCTGCTCGATAATGATCCGCTAAGAGGCTTACTCAATGAGCTCATCGACTTTAAACGTATCGACCGCAATATCCGTAATGGCTCACTGACGGCACTGAGTGTGGATGCCTCTTGTTATAATAACTCTCGCTCAGTGACCTTTTTCCAAGCCGCGAAAGAAATCGAAAACTGGACCCGTGCCCGTCGCAGTGGCGAACGTATCATGCTCAATACCGAGCACCTACTCGCCAGTTCGGCAATCCCTATGGTATTTCCATCCATTAAACTCAACCAAGCCTATTATGGTGATGGTTCAGTCCATCAGCTAGCACCGCTCTCAAGCCCTATCCATTTAGGCGCCGAAAAACTATTAGTCATTAACTTAGAGAGTCCACACAAGCATTTCCCAATGGAACTGGAATATCACCCAAAAACAGCGACCATAGCGGGTCATCTGCTCGATACCATCTTTTCAGATACCTTAAATAGCGACCTTGAGAGACTAGAAAGGATCAATAACACTTTAAGCCTGATTCCTGAGTCAAGCCGTAACAAACTCGCCTTGCATCCGATTAAAGCCCTAGTCATCAAACCTAGCGAAGATCTCAGCAAAATTGCTGCCCGCTTCTATGACGACATGCCATGGGCCGTTAAAACCTTACTCGGCTTCATCGGCATAGACAGGCAGTCAGACTCAAGTATTGTGTCCTACCTACTCTTCGAAAAAACGTATACCAGCGCTTTAATCGACTTAGGCTATAAAGATGCCATGGAAAAAATCGATGAACTTAAAGATTTCTTTTGTTTAAAATAAGCTAACGACTTAATCAGTTTCTTCACTAAAAATCATGCCAAATGGATAGATATAGCTTGAATATTAGTGCCGAAATTCAAACTTTCGCATGAGCAAGAAGATGGATTTAACATTGATAATTTTGTTTGCATCGCTTAATATGCTGTACTAGATTATCAAAAAATCATGCACATTTTTTCAAAAAGGGAATCACGATGAAAAAAACTTCACTAGCACTTATCGTTGCAATGACAGCATTCAGCTCTATGGCTGCAAATGCAGTTGAAGGCGAAGCTGCCGGTACTGGTACTGCTGCAAGCACTAGTACTGGTGTTATCGTTGCTGGTAGCGTAGCTGCTGCTGCTGCAATTGCTGGCGCAGTTGTTATCTCTAACAGTTCTGATGGTAACCCAATTACCAACACAGGTACTGGCACAGGTACAACTACAGGCACTGGTAACTAAGCTATTGTTAGTATGCTTCTAAACAGCCGCCCTATGGGCGGTTGTTTTTTTTGAGTGTTTACAAAGTTAATTTCATAACTTGAAATCTGTCTGATACCTCTTTAAATTCGCTATTTAATCCTAATTGAGAATAAGCAACTCGGATGCGTATACATAAAAAATTACTGTCACTACTGACAATCTCGATTGTGTTAGTAAACACAACCGCTTGTAGCCAAAGAATCAGTGCACTTAACGATACTTTGAAGTTAGCCTTTATCGGTGACAAAGATACTCAATTGTCGGAACAGCAAGTTAATAATATCCCCTATGCCAGTATCTATGCTCGAATCGATGGTATACCTCAAGCGTTCATTGTACTTGCACTTGCAGAGCCTAAGTTCACCTTAACGCTGCCACCGACTCCTGCAATAACAGAGTTAAAATGGCTCTCTGCAGATAAAGCCATGTTAGTAACAATAAATGGACGATTGGTTAGGACGAGCAACCTATTAACAGGTGATTTAATTGCAGTAGAAAGCAATGAGCCAGATCCTATACTCTTAGGCTTACATTTAGACAGCACTCCCAAAACATGGACTCGAACGATTGATTGGCAACCCGGATATCACTTTGGCTACCGCGTAAATTCACATTTTAGTTTTATTGCTAAAGAAAACATTCTCATCAACGATACTCCAACCCAAGCGCTACATTACCTTGAATCAGTTTCGGTAGATAATCTCAATATTCAGTATCAAAATGAATTTTGGCTCACACCAGAAACAGGTCATGTGATTAAGAGTCGTCAAAAAATTGCCCCTAATCAGCCTTTTATCGAAATTACATTACTCAAGCCATTTGCGTCTTAGTGGAGTCCCAATGAGATCCTATTTAATGCCCTTAGCGCTACTGGTCAGTTCTGTTTTAGCGACAGTAGCTCAGGCTGAAACCCAATTGTTAGTTACAACGTCGTCAAACCAAGATGCACAAGTTGAATTACTTTATCCAACATCGATTCGTCTTGATAAAGTAGTTCTGGACGGCTTACAACAACTTCAAATACATAATAAAAACAATCATAAAGAGATAACCCCTATTTATTGGTTGGGTGCAGCACTACTCGATATCCAAAACACTGCCGCTTTAGAAGCTAAGCGCAAAGAAACCCTGTCCCAACTAGCACAAATGGGTCAAGCTGCAGATGACAGTATCTATACAGCAAAGCTTGCAAAACTTGCGCAGTTTTTACGACAAATCAAGCTCGGACAGCGCGTAATGCAGCCATTACATCCTGATCTAATTAGGATAAATGACTCATACAACCCTCTAATTGATGGCCGTTTCGAACTTATCTTACCTCAGAGACCTACGACAGTACTTGTCATGGGTGCGGTAGCTAAAGCGGGAAGTTTTGAATGGCAAGTCAATAAGAATAGTAAAGACTATTTAGCGAAAGCGATTCCATTAGAAAACGCTGATAATAGCTTCGTATGGATAGTTCAACCAGATGGTAAAGCACTAAAACAACCAATAGCCTATTGGAATGCTCAAGCGCAAGATATTGCTCCAGGAGCTGTGCTTTATGTTGAATTTTCAGACTTAGTAGAAGACTACAGCACATTGAACGCCAATATTATTGAATTACTAAGGAATCGGGCTCTGTAATGAATAACGCTACCCATTCTAATCTTACGTTAAGTAAACTTTCAGCTATTGCTCTGGCTCTTTTCCCTTTATTCCATATCCAAGCCGATGAATTTAGCTATCCTCCACTCTTAGCCTCACAATCGGACTTTGGTGGTGTAGGATTAATGCAAATGCCTACAGGACGTATGGCTCCTGAAGGTGAGTTTAATTTTGCAACAACTTATAACTCTGAATACCAGCATTTTTCAGCTTCAGTGCAATTATTCCCTTGGTTTGAAACTACGGTTCGTTATACCCAAGTACAAGATCTACTCTACAGTAACGATCCGAGTTTCAGCGGTAACACCAAGTACACTGATAAAGGTATCGACTTTAAAGTCCGTCTAGTAGAAGAAAGTTACTGGTTACCAGAAACTTCTATTGGTATAAGAGATTTTGGCGGTACAGGCTTATTTGATGGCGAGTTTATTGCGGCCACTAAACGTGTTGGTCCAGTCGACTTTACCTTAGGGATAGGCTGGGGCTATATAGGAAATAGCGGTAACCTGACTTCGGATAAAAAAGATCTTAATGATAATTGTGATCGAGACACATCTTTTGGAGGAAAAGGTGGAACTGTCGACTACCAACGTTGGTTTAAAGGCTGTGCGGCATTATATGGCGGTATTGAATATCAAACGCCGTGGGAACCTTTACGAGTAAAAGTAGAATATGATGGAAATGATTATCTAGCAGATTTCCCCGTCACTGGTGGTGGCGTCGATATGTCACAAGACAGTAAATTTAACTATGGCTTACTCTACCGAGCAACGAGCTGGAGTGATTTCCACCTAAGCTATGAGCGTGGTAATACTTGGACGTTAGGCGTTAGCCTGCAGACTAACTTCAATGATTTACGACAAATTAAACGTGATACTCCTGCAGAGAAATATAAACCTATAGCAGCAGTACCTATGTCGGGTAAAAGAGTAACGCATGACGGTACAGAAGAAACAGCACAATCCTCTACCGATACGGCTATTTCAACGGTAACAACTCAGCCATTAGTAACAACTGAGTCATCAAAGTCAGAACCGGTTACAAACACGACTATCCACGCTGAAATGCCCAGCCAAACTGATTGGGACAGAGTAGCGACTGAGCTTAGTACTATCGCTGGTTACGACAATCCAAAAATCTATCTTGATAATCACAGTGTGACCGTGGTTGCAGATCAAGTAAAGTATATGGACCGTAAAGAAGCCCACCATAGAGCCGCCACTATACTGGCAAATAACACTAACAAGCAGATAATTACTGAATATCGTCTTATTGAAACCCGTTATAAGCAGTCGATAACAGAGACACGTATCGACGCTGATAAATTCGCTCAAGTAGCTACCTATGGTTATATCAATGCAGATATGGCGGATAGCACAGAAATCAGTGTACCAAGGTCGCCTCAAGGAACATTAGTAACCCAATCCCATGAGGATTGGTTGGATAAATTAAGTTTTGATATTACCCCCACTATGGTGCAATCCTTCGGTGGTTCAGAAGGTTTCTATATGTTCAACATAGGTGTTACTGGCAGTGCAGCGTATCGATTTAATGATCGCTTGGAAATTTCGGGATCACTTTATTTGAATCTCTATGATAACTACGATAAATTTTTGTACGATGTTCCACCTGATGGTACCGACTTAAAACGCGTAAGAACGCTTATTCGTCAATATGTCCATGACTCAACGGTCAGAGCGACTAACTTACAGCTAACTTGGATGGATAATCTGAGCGATAACATCTCCTATCAAGCCTATGGTGGTTATTTAGAGATGATGTATGGTGGAGTAGGTACAGAATTCCTTTATCGACCGCTAAACAGTGAGTGGGCATTCGGTTTTGATGTTAACTATGCGAAACAAAGAGATCCTGACAGCATGTTTGGTTTCTTCGAGGATGAGCATCAATACGATCCTATTACAGGTCCATATCGCGTACAAACCGGTGTAGTGACTGGACATGCAACAGCTTATTACCAGCCTAAGTGGTTCCCGAATACCTTGTTAAAAATCAGTGCAGGCCAATATCTTACCGAGGACAAAGGCATAACTGTCGATTTCTCAAAACAGTTTGATAGTGGCGTTATCGTCGGTGCATTTGCGACTAAGACTAACTTGTCAGCAGAAGAATACGGTGAAGGTAGCTTTACCAAGGGATTCTATATTTCAATTCCATTCGATTTAATGACAATTAGACCGACTCAAAGCCGTGGCTTCCTCTCTTGGATGCCGTTGACCCGTGACGGTGGCCAAATGCTTGGTCGTAAATACAACTTATTTGATATGACTGATGCGCGGTCACCTTGGTATACCAGACCCAGTGTAGACCCCATTAAATAGTTAGTACGCAGCTAAACCTCAAAACGGGCAAGATAATTCTTGCCCGTTTTGTTTTCTGCCATTAGGACTAACTTACAATAGTAAAATCTGCACTGCCAAATTAGCTCACGACTCAATCATTCCTTTTAATACAAGCAGTGATTGGTCTTATGAGGGTACACTGGCGATGCTATCTCTGGTGGATAAAATCGGTGCGGCAATTAATGGCCAATCAATGGCAAACTCAGCACTGTTCCAAGCTAAAACGCTTTCATCTTCAGGATCATAATATTGGGTACATTGATAAATAACATCAGCATAATCACTGAGGACATAAAAACCGTGCGCAAAGCCCGGCGGGATCCACATTTGCAGATGATTCTCTGCCGATAGCACTCGCCCAACCCACTTTCCATAGGTGGCCGAGTCAGCCCGAATATCGACGGCAACATCAAAAATGCTCCCTGCACAGACCCGCACCAATTTACCCTGCGGTTTTCGCCGTTGAAAATGCAAGCCTCGCAGAACATTGTGTTGCGAACGACTCTGGTTTTCCTGCACAAATACGGGAGGCTCAAGTCCTCTTGCAGTAAAACAAGCATCAAAATAGGATTGCCTGAACGTTTCCTTAAAAAAACCACGCTCATCACCAAATACTTGAGGTTCAAACACCAATACTTCGGCTAATTCTGTTTCGCTATATTTCATCCAATACCTGCTTATAAAGTCATGCACGAAACAGCGAAATAGTAGGGTATAAAAAGGATCAATATATCCCGAATCTCAGCTTGCATCAGAGTGGCCAAAGGGTAATAAATCATTGGTTTATCATAAATGGGCAGTAATTGCTTACAGACAACTTGCGTCATAGGATAAAGACGCGAGCCAGTACCGCCCGCCAGTAAAATGCCTTTTCTCATTGAAATATTTAGGATTGATAAGCCATGTTGAAGTGCCAAGATTGTAGCATACAAAATGTCGCGAGCAGGAAGAACGGATAACAGGGCTGCTGGCTGTTAATGCAGGAAAAACAACGCAACAGAATATTAAACCGCAAAAGCCAATACCATTTTGGCCAGTAAGATTTCAATTCGTCTGTTACTTAATAAACATATAAGAAGACGCTAACCTATCTCAACCCTTACTACTTTCAGGGATCAGCATCTCAATACGTAACCCCTGATTAGGCGCTGAGAAGAGTGACACATTACCGTTCAGCTTTTGTGTGATCAGATTATAAATAATCGACATCCCCAAACCTGTTCCACCACTCTGCCTTGCGGTGGTGAAAAAAGGCTCGAATGCTTTGGCTTTCACTTCATCGGACATGCCTACGCCATTATCTTCATAAATCATCTTGATCTGCGAAGCCATTTTTTCAACCACTATCACAATTTGCTTATCACCGACAAAATCATCGGGAAAAGCATGACGAAAACTGTTCGCGACTAAGTTAGTGAAAATTTGTGCGATCGCACCGGGGTAAGAATCAATAAAAATATTATCGTCAAGTTCGACTTTTAAAGTGATATTTTTCTTACGCATCAAGGGTTTTAATGAACTAAATATCTGAAAAATATAATTCTTCAGATTAAAGCGCTCGCGTTCCAGTATCGATTGGTCTGCAGCAGTACGCTTAAAGTTATGCACCAGTTCTGCAGCACGGGAAAGATTACGCTCAATTAAGCATAAACCATCCTGCATTGTATTGATAAAGCTGACAAATTTATCCTCATCAAGCTCGTTTTTCTCAAAGAGTCCTTTCAATAGGGATAACTCATCCAAACAATGAGTCACTGATGTGACAGCTATGCCAAGGGGGGTGTTCACTTCATGGGCAACACCGGCGACTAAACTGCCTAAGGCCGCCATTTTTTCATTTTTAATTAAATGCTTTTGGGTTGATTTTAAGGTCGATAATGCCGTTTCAAGCTCCGCGGTGCGCAACTCAACTTGATGCTCAAGATCGGTATTAATGAGCTTGAGCTGTTGCTGATATTCAATGATCTCTTTAGCACTCATGGCTCGACCAAAAAGGTCGGCCAGTGCCGAGGCAAAGGCCTTCTCATCCCGAGTCCATTCCCTCGCCTCGCCCTGATGTTCAGAACAAATAATCCCCACCATTTTGCCGTGGTGACGAATAGGACTATCCAACAAAGAGCTGATCTGATTCGGTTTCAGATAGGTTTCGACAAATTCTTTAGTGGCGGGATCCGTTTGCGCCTTATTGGCGACAATTGTGCGCTCATTGTCGAGCAGGCTAAAGTAATGGGGAAACTGTGCGCGAGTGAGCACTAACGCTTCTTGTGGCTGCTGATTGTCGAGTGAATAATAACAAGCGATGCTCTGATTATCCGGACTCAACAACCAAATGCCCGCCCGAGAGATCAGTAATCCCTTACAAATTGAGCTCACGATAAGTTGTGATGCTTGAATGAGATCACCCTCATCAATAACCTGAGACTTACTGACATCAAATAAAATTCGATCAAGCATTCGGGTCATAGTGGCTCATCCGGAATATGAATATGTAGGGAGGCAAACACATCTAACAAATCAAGGCTGGCTTCACATAACACGGGATCAAACTGTTTACCCGATTGCGCTAAGATGTACTCGCGCACCGCCTCAACTGACCAAGCCTCTTTGTAACTTCGCTTGGAAAGCAAAGCATCAATCACATCAACAATCGCCATCAGGCGACCTTCAATCGGAATGTCTTCCTGCGATAGCCCACGGGGATAACCTTGCCCGTCCCAACGTTCATGGTGAGTATAAGCAATTCTAGCGCCCATTTTGGCAATAATGCGATTTGAGCCAACCAACAGGTTATACCCCTTCTCTGCGTGGGTTTGCATAATCGCCCATTCTTCGGCATCGAGTTTACCGGGCTTATGCAAAATACTCTCAGGGATACCGATTTTGCCTACATCATGAAGTGGCGCCGCATAACGAATGGTTTCGATAAAGTCTGCTTTCATACCAATGGCAATCGCGAGCATTTCTGTCATGCGGGCTACGCGGCGCACATGGGCTCCAGTCTCCTTACTGCGCTGCTCAATGGCATCTCCAATGATTAAAATTAGCTCCCTTTGTGTCTGCTGCACATTTTCGCGGCCCGATAAGTTCTCAAAGGTTAAGCTCACATTTGCCGCAAATAGCTCAAGAATACTGACTTGAAAATCCGTTAACTTAGTGTTGTGTTGTAAATATAAAATACTAGTGACATGACCACTAAGCTCATAAAATCCAACATAAATATTGTCACGGATCAGCGACGTTTTTAGCGCTATCGCTTCAATAATATGTTCCCGCACATCCCCTGGCAGAGTCTCAACGCTTCCACCTTCAAAGTAACTGATCATATCTCCCGTGGCGGCCAGCAGATTCATTTGAGTATCGAGGTAAAGGTCTTGATGATAACTCGTGAGATAAAGAGCCGAGCTTTCAAGATTGAGCAGCTGCAAGGTCTGTTCGAGCACTGCACTACCAAAGTTATGCAATGTATGGCTCTTAAGTACAGAGGTGGAAGCAGCAATCACTTTTTCCATCCCCTTTTGACTTTGCTCGATAATTTTTATATCGCGATAGGAGCGCAATGAGGTGTACACACAAGACTTAAGCCGAGCCGCGGTGAGCTCTGTTTTAGCTTTATAATCGTTAATGTCAAAATCCCGAATGACTTGCTCTTCAGGTGCTTGCCCCGGCTGACCCGTACGCAAAATAATGCGGGTACTGTGGTTATTTAATTCAGTGCGAATTTTTTGTACTAGCTCTAAACCTGCATGATCGGTTTCCATGACGACATCAATAAAGGCCAAGGCGATATCTGATTCAGTTTGAAATAATGTTAAACCTTCAGCAGCGCTGTAACAGGAGTAGAACTGCAAGACTCGATTATCTAAGGTCAGATTTTTTAACGCAAATCGAGTGACATCATGGATCCCAGGTTCATCATCAATAATGGCCACCTTCCAAATGCCTTGTTTAGGCTTATGGGATGTATCTTCGATAACATCAGCACTTTTCTTAAATAACGCCACAAAACCACCGTTTACGATGAATAGTTACGTTTTAGTATAGATTCAATCTTGAAAGTGACTAGTTTCAAAGGATAAATTATCATCCCATTAATTACCGCTTAGGACTAACAACTAACATACTGGCCACTTAAAACCCACACAAAAACAACTTAAGCTATTGTTATAAAAATAGAAATAGCAAAAGTTAGCCTATCCTAACCTTGGCGGGTATGATGAGTGCACTTGATGCATAATTCCCAAAATTTCTATTGGAGCTACTATGAAAAAATCACTATGTTACATCGCACTACTGGCTTTATTCACCACGGCTTGCTCAGAAGCACCAAAAGAAGAAACGGCAGTCAATACAGCCCAAGCACAAACAGAAGCGGCAAAATCAGTCCCAGTAGGTGATACCAGCCAGAACTCGCTCGATTGGGCAGGTAGTTATGAAGGCGTATTGCCTTGCGCCAGTTGTGAAGGAATGCAAACCCTAATCACTTTGCAAGCTGATAATAGCTTTGTTCAAGAAACAGTTTATTTAGGTAAAGATGAAAAGATTTTAAAACTGATGGGCAAAGTGACATGGGATGAACTGGGCCAGAAAATCACCCTAGAAGATGGTACACAATATTTGGTCGGTGAAAATCAGTTGATCATGTTAGACACTGAAGGCAAACGGATCACCGGCGAACTTGCTGCAAATTATGTGTTGAAAAAGAAAGGTCTATAAAAGCAGATCTGGCAGCTAGCACTCAGCTGCAGTTTTAGATTATGGATAACGGAACGCTGCACTGACCGTAAGAGCAAAGCCTCCGTACCGTTATCCATAAGTCACGCTGAAATGTTCTGCAATCGCAAAGCGACGTTCTAGAAGTTGTGAAGCTAAAAAAGGCGAAACAAACCTTCTTAACCAATAAAGAGGTTATTTTGAATAACAGCATACAACTGATCCGCTATCAAGATTGCCCATCAACACCATGGAAAAATGGTGGTGGAAGCACAAAACAGCTACTCATTTCCCCCATCAATACCGAACTTACTGAATTTGATTATCGGATCAGCATTGCAAGTATTAGCAGCAACGGACCTTTTTCATCATTTATTGGCATAGACAGGCAACTGGTCATTCTGAAAGGTGATGGTGTTGAACTCAGCATCAATAGTCATGAAAGGACAAAACAGATAAATGGCCTTGGAGCTGGAGAAAAGATATCAGGAAATACAGATACAACTGAGTATAAACGACTCACACCCACAGATAGCCCATTCTGCTTTACTGGTGAAACCTCAATAACAAGTCAATTATTAGGCAGTAATGTTATTGATTTCAATGTCATGACCAAACGCGGCGCATTTAAAGCGCATACGCAAAAACTTAGCTTTGATGACACATTTATCGAAGAACAGATTGCAACCTCAAACAACTATCCAAATGAACTGCAAAAAACTGAAGCTTACGTCCCTATCATCCAAATACTTTGCTGCTTAGATACCGTGACATGGGAGCACAATGGCCAGGTTATCAAGATCATGCCCTATGATATTCTCGTTTTCCAACAAGGGGATGGTATAAGGTTAAAATCAACAAGACCAAGTAGACTGCTTAAAATATCTATTACTGCCAATCCTCTATAACAGTATTTACAAGTTAATCTCCAATATTACTCAATTTGCGCGTTAAAATACCGAGCCACTATCCACTCGACAGTTTTTCTGAGCCCAGAATCGAAGGACTCTAATGGTTACCAACCAAGTTCTCGCTGGATCTTACTCGCATCAATAGCATAGCGCACATCATGCCCAGGTCTGTCTGTAACATGTTCTATCAAACCTCGAAAACCAACACCATTAATAACAAAAGCTTGCGGATGAGTGGGTACTAACTTTTCGAGTAAATCGCAAATTTGGTAAACAACCGCTAGATTGCTAAGCTCATTAGCCCCTCCAATATTATAGGTCTCCCCGACTCTGCCCTGTGTTATAACAAGAAACAAGGCACGCACATGATCATCAACATATAACCAATCACGTACTTGCTGACCATTACCATAGACAGGTAACGGTTTTCCGGCCAATGCATTATTGACCATCAAAGGGATCAATTTTTCAGGGTATTGAAAAGGCCCATAATTATTGGAGCAGTTAGTGATAACTATCGGTAAACCGTAGGTGCGATGCCATGCCCGAACAAGATGATCCGCCGATGCCTTGCTGGCTGAGTAAGGAGAGCTAGGATCATAGGCTGTAGTCTCAGAAAAGAATCCGGTAGCCCCTAATGAACCGTAAACCTCGTCGGTGGAAATATGATGGAATCTAAAAACTTTTCGCTTATCCGCATTCAAACTTTGGAAATAGCAGCGGCACGCCTCAAGCAATGTATAAGTGCCCACTATATTGGTTTGGATAAATTCAGCAGGCCCATCAATTGAGCGATCAACATGGCTTTCGGCCGCCAAATGCATCACCACATCTGGCCGATAATCCTGAAATACGGCATCTAATTTCACTCTATCGCAAATATCAGCCTGAATAAAATGATAGCGCTCACTATTGGCAATAGAGGCTAAGGACTCAAGATCACTGGCATAGGTCAACTTATCAAAATTGATCACGACGCACGTCGTTTGCCCTATCAGCATACGGACCAAGGCAGAACCGATAAAGCCAGCTCCTCCCGTAATCAGTATTCGCATATCACTCACCCAACAAAGTTAAAGGTTAGAAAACAAAAAGCCAGAAAGTATACAACTTTCTGGCTTGAAAATTCAGCATATTAAGATCTGAATGGACACTTAGCGCCATTAGTCTTTACAGACTCCAGCTCTAAGCTGTTCGGACTGCATCCGCTATATATTCTGCTTGAGTCTGCGTCATAATATTATCGGTAGATTCGACCATTACGCGAATAAGCGGCTCTGTACCGGATTTGCGCAACAATACACGCCCTTGGTCACCTAAGATCCCTTCGGCTTTAATCACAGCTTGCTGTACGCTGATTGTCGCTAAAATGCTGTCAGCATCAGCCGTGACCAAACGCACATTAATTAACACTTGAGGAAGTTTAGTCATGCCAGCTTTAATCTCAAACAAACTCTTCTGGGACTCTAATATAGCTTTAAGCACCTGTAAGGATGCAACAATGCCGTCTCCTGTTGAAGCATGTTGCAAGCTCAAAATATGTCCAGAACCCTCACCGCCAAGTTGCCAACCGGTATGCTTAAGTTGCTCAACAACATAGCGGTCGCTCACTTTCGCGCGAACAAAAGGGATATCCATCTGCTTAAGCGCAAGCTCTAAGCCAAGATTTGACATTAAGGTGCCACAGCCCAACCTAACTTCATGGTAAAATCAGGAGTAATAGGGAAGTGCCTACTTTGCCACGCACACCATCGGAGCCAAAATGCTTCCGAAATACAAAATTCTTTTAAAAAACTGAATAAAATTCAGCTTTAAAATCTAATTATCAGTCTTAAATAAGGTTTAATCACTACCAAATATATCACGGGTATATACTTTATCAGCGACGTCAGCCAGTTCCTTGGCCATACGATTAGACACAATCACATCAGCTTGGTCCTTAAATTCAGCAAGATCCGTAATAACTCTTGAGTGGAAAAACTCGGGCTCTTTTAAAACAGGTTCGTAAATAACAACTTCAACTCCCTTGGCCTTGATACGCTTCATGATGCCTTGAATACTAGAAGCCCTAAAATTATCAGAACCCGACTTCATGATAAGGCGATAAATACCCACTACTTTAGGGTCGCGACTTAAAATGGACTCAGCGATAAAGTCTTTACGCGTCGTATTAGAATCCACAATCGCACCAATAATGCTGTTAGGTACATCGGCATAATTAGCCCGTAATTGTTTTGTATCTTTAGGTAAACAATAACCACCATAACCAAAAGAGGGGTTATTGTAATGGCCGCCTATACGCGGGTCTAAACAGACTCCCTCAATAATCTGCCGTGAATCTAGCCCATGAGTCTCAGCATAGGTATCAAGTTCATTAAAATAAGCGACACGCATGGCAAGATAAGTATTGGAGAATAATTTAACGGCTTCAGCTTCAGTGGAGTCAGTAAATAACACTTGAATGTCTTTTTTAATCGCGCCCTGCACTAATAACTCAGCAAAAACCTTAGCACGTTCACTGCGCTCACCCACAATAATGCGCGAAGGATGTAAGTTGTCATAAAGCGCTCTTCCCTCACGCAAAAACTCTGGCGAAAAAAGGATATTATCACAGTTATATTTTTGCTTAACCTTGGCAGTAAAACCCACTGGTACAGTAGATTTGATCACCATCACGGCTTTAGGATTAACCGCTAACACATCTTGAATAACCGATTCGACAGAGGAAGTATTAAAATAATTAGTTTTAGGATCGTAATCCGTAGGAGTTGCAATTATGACAAAATCGGCGTTTTGATAAGCTAACTTTTTATCTAAGGTAGCGATTAAATCGAGTTTATGATGAGCTAAAAAATATTCAATTTCAGCATCCAGAATTGGCGACTGTTTACTATTAATCAATTCAACTTTTTCAGGAATCACATCAACAGCAACAACTTGGTGGTTCTGGGCTAATAAAATGGCATTAGAAAGACCAACATAGCCAGTGCCAGCAATAGCGATTTTCATTACTTATGTCCTAATGTGTGTAAGCAATGTCTAATCTGCTCACAAAAAATATCACTCAATATGTCGTCATTCCTGTGCAGGCTGAAATCCATTACAAATAGCCAAGAGTTACAATCATGCAGAGAAAATACAAACCATCAGGCGAATTACTACCATCAAGAATGGCGACAAAACAAGGCATTCTACGTACGCAAAGCGCGTTATAAATTTCGTCTTACAATTTAAATGGTTTAAATAATTAAAATGACATTTTTAACAAACTTAAATCCGGTAATAACTGCGATACCATGCCACAAACTCAGCCACGCCTTCTTTTACACCAACTTTAGGTTGATACCCTGTAACAGCAAATAAGTCTTGGGTATCCGCATAGGTTTGATAAACATCACCAGGCTGCATCTCGCGGAAGTTCTTTTTCGCTACAATACCTAATTCATCTTCAATGGCTTTAACAAAGTCCATTAAATTAATTGGCGAACCGTGACCGATGTTATACACCGCATAAGGCGCTGAGCTGCTAGCGGGAGTACCAGTTTCAACCGTCCAGTCATTATTGCGTTTAGGAATCACATCGCTGATACGCACCACACCTTCGACAATATCGTCTACATGGGTAAAATCGCGCCACATATCCCCATTGTTATTAATATCTATGGTTTCACCTTCTAAAATCTTCTTTGTGAAAATAAACGGCGCCATATCAGGGCGACCCCAAGAACCATAAACGGTGAAAAAACGTAAACCCGTGGTCGGAATATCGTAAAGATGAGAATAACTATGCGCCATCAACTCATTTGCCTTTTTGGTGGCAGCATATAAGGATACTGGGTGATCAACGCTGTCACAGGTGGCAAAAGGAGTTTTAGCGTTTAAGCCATATACAGAACTGGAAGAAGCATAAACTAGATGCTTCACTTTTGTTTGCCGGCAACCTTCTAGAATATTCAAATGACCCACTAAATTTGAATCAGCATAGGCATGCGGGTTTTCAATTGAATAACGCACGCCAGCTTGGGCGGCGAGATGAATCACTCGGTCAAAATTCTCTTTCTCAAAAATCGACGCCACGGCGGCGCGGTCTGCAATGTCTAAATGAATAAAGCGAAACAACGGATTTTCAATACCAGTTAACCTAGCTTTCTTTAAATTGATGTCGTAATAGTCGTTAATATTATCAATACCAATTACAACATGACCTTGCAGACAGAGACGCTGACAGACTGAACTACCAATAAATCCTGCGGCACCCGTAACTAAATACACCATACTAATACTCCGATAAATTTTTTTGATCTGGTTTAATAACTAAACGGTGGCCACATCCTTACCCCAGTCTCTCGTTAGAGTATGTGCCATTAGTTATACCGCTATTTACCTTTGGTAATCAGCTTAATCAACTTCGGGGTGATTTTCTTCTCGTCAAATTTATCAACCGCAATTTGATAGCTCGCATCACCCATTGATTTAATAAGGTCTGGCTGCAGAATAAAGCTTCTCATTGCTTTAACCAACGGTTCAACATTCCATTTCGGCACAAGAAAACCATTGTAACCATTTTGTACTGTTTCCCGGCAACCGGGAACGTCAGTGGTGATCACCGCCCGACCAATAGCCATAGCCTCTTGTGTTGAACGCGGCACGCCCTCTCGATATGATGGTAAAACAAACACATGTGCAGAACGTATCCGTTCGTGCACATCATTCACAAAACCAGGGTAAATAATTGTACCGTCATTAATAAATTCCTTTAATTGATGAAGCTTGATGCCGCCAGGGTTTTCTTCATCTAACCCACCTAACACTACAAATTCTGCATTAGGGTATTCAGATTTTATTTTTTTTGCAGCAGCAAGGTATTCGAAAATCCCTTTTTCTTTAAGTAACCGTGCCACAAATACAAATCGAATTTTATCTTTATCTAACTGAGGAACCTGATAAGGATAAGAAGCTAAATCTAAACCGATCGGACCAAAAACTTCGATTTTATTTTTATTGATAAATGCAAATTTATTTAAATCTTGAGGATCGTCAGGATTTAAAAACAGCACTTTATCAGCAAAGGCATAAGACAAGGTGGCAAGCGTGCCATGCACATACTGCAAGAGCTGACGGTTGAATGATAACCCAGTTTGAGAAGGAGTATGAATAAAACCTAACCCTTCGATCATAGCAATTTTATTTTTACAACCAGCAAACTTAGCCGCTAACGTCGCATACATAGATGGTTTGATAAAGAAACTAAAAACAGAGTCTATTTGATAATGACGAAAAAGTTTTCTTAATTGATATATTGTTGCCAAATCTTTTATTGGATTCAATCCAGCCCGTTCAAGGTCATAATCAATAGGGATAGCTCCTAATTCCTGAATCGCAGTTCGTGTATCCTGAGTATAGTCAACCGCAAAAGCATAAACAGTATGCCCATCATTAACTAAACTTTTTATTAAATCTTTACGAAAAATCAAATGCCCAGGAGAAGCATTTTGTGAAACAAGTGCAATATTCATGAATTAAACCAAACCTGATGATAGCCAGCGACCATCTTCTCTATACTAAAATTATCCACAATCCGCTCACGACAAGCTTTTTTTCTTGCTTGCCACAATTGTGAATTGTGTTGTTTTTCGTCCATCGCCTCTAATATCGCTTTGGCTAAAGCTTGAGGATCTTTCGGTGGCACAACCCAACCAGTTTCACCCACAATTACCGCTGCATCACCAACATCCGTGGTAACACAAGGCGTACTACAAGCCATGGCTTCATTTAATACATTAGGAAAAGCCTCGCTCGAAGATGATAAAATAAACAGGTCAAACCCATTCATGACTGATGGAATATCCTGTCTACGACCGAGTAATAAAATACATTCACCGCAAGTGTTTTCGTTTATTAATCGCTTTAACACGTCATTGCCATCAGTCAAATCATTACCTACCAGAGCGACTTTTACACGATCTTTAAAGTCACTTAATAATCCGATCGATTGAATCAAGTTAGAATAATCTTTAAAAGGATGAAAACGTCCAACATGTCCAATTAAAAACTGTTCATTCGCGATGGCAATTTCTTTCCGAAAAGTCAAGCCTGAATATGAATTAGGCATGAATTGATCAATATTATAACCATTTGGTACAACATGCCCTATCTTAGAATCAAACCCAATCGACTCTTGTACTTGGCGAGATTTTTCTGCGCAATAAATAATACGGCGAGGAATAAATGATGAAATTAAGGCATTTAGTTTTGCGATTATCATCGTGGATAACTTTGATTCCCCTCTTACCAAAGTGGTATGGTGCACTCCCCATACAACATTTTTCACTCGAGCAAGCCTTGAGATTATCCCACCGATTAAATCAGCATGGTACATCCAAGTCTGTACTGCATTCGGTTTAAGTTGGCGTAGTAATTTATACAATTTAACTAAGGCCATCAAATGTATACTGCCTGCGGGCATATTCAAACAATAAACCTTAACACCAATCTCTTCCAGTAAAGGACCATATTTCCCTTTATCCATCAAAGAAATTACAACATGTTCATTATCTCTATCGAAATCGCACAGACGATATAACACAGCTTCTGCGCCACCATCACTTAAACCGGTAATAATATGTAGTATTTTTTTCATAAATAAGAAAAGTTAAAGTATATAAAAATGTTACAGCTGGAATAAAGAAATCACCAATAGTCCAGCCACCCAAAATAGAAACAATGAAAACCGTTATTTTTGTAATATAGTCCAGAGAGCTTTTAAACAACAAAAAACATAAATACCCTAAAAATAAACATAAAGGTAAAATGCCACTTTGTGCTGCAATAGATGTAAATGCGGAGTCGCTAATCCAATTAGTATTAGTCAAACCCCAAAATAAGCTTTCAGGTAACGATGCTAAAAGCTTTTCTAATACAGCTCCTGTAGTATTCTCCCTTCCAGAAAATGAGGCATCTGCTTTTATAGTAAAAGCTCGATTAACGATTCTTCCAACACTTGAATCTAACAGCCATACAAAGGCAAGCATAACAAAAGGTAATAAAGAGATTAAGGAAAAAAATGTTTTTCTTGATAATCTGAGACTCCAAAAACTGCAAGACTTTATTAATGACACAAATAACATTAAAATAAAAAGGACAATAGCAGTACGTGATCCTGTCAAGATAATATAAAAAAAAGTCAAAAACAAAAAGGTGAAATCTTTTCTGACTAAAGAAAAATAAAACATCAAGAAAATACCAACAGATGCGGAACTTAAAGCTGACCCCCATAAAACCCTTGTTCGTAGGACATCAAATCGCATATCACCATAATTATTGATGAAGTCAGAATAATAGCTAAATGACACCATATTTAACTTTGTCAAAATCTCAAAAAAAGAAACTGCCAAGAGAAATAAAACAATTAACTTTAAGAAGCAATCAAAAATAACTTTCATGCATTCTTTTTTTATACTTCGGCAGACTATAACGTAAGTAAAGAACACAAAAACCGGAATAAAAATCAAACCGTTTATATTACCCCTCTTTAAAAAAAACATTAATACCAGAGAAAGCAATGATAACCCATAAAATATTATATGCTGTTTTAACTTCTTATCAATGATAAGTGAATACATATAAATCACAAACACTAAGAGTACAGGGAAATAAAAAACCTTTGATATGAATGAAAAAAAATCTGTAAAAGAAATAAACACTAAAAAAAATAAGAGAACGTACCTATTTAAATAGAGCTTACTATATTCAGCACTTATGCTTATAATATTAAACATGTGGTATAATTAATAGTGATAAATAAATTTTAATAACATTATTTCTTAAGTAGCGACTTGCTGAGAATTGTACTGATTTACTATCTATAGGCTTGTTCAAAAATGTCCTACATGTTGTCTCTAACGCGCTTACAGATTGATAATCAACCAAATACCCATTAACCCCTTCTTGAATAATTTCTCTTGGGCCACTCGGACAATCAAACGCGATCACAGGTGTACCTAACGTGATGGATTCTATCAATACATTAGGAAAGCCTTCATACAGCGAGGTGAGTAATGTCAATTTGGCATGTAAATAGTAAGGAATCATATCCGCTTGAAAGCCCTCAAAATCAACCCTATCGGCTACACCCAAATCTATAGCACATTGCTTTAATGATTGCTCCAAACTGCCTTGGCCAACAATTTTTAGCCGTAGGCTTGGAAAATCATTAGCAATACCAGCAAAACCTTCAATAGCGTAATGAAACGCTTTTTGCTTTTCTAACCTGCCAACACAAAGTAGGTAATCTCGCTTTACCACTTGGGTTAGATCATGAGTTTTTGCGTAGTCTTCGACATGCTTAGAGACAGGGTTATAAATCACACTGGTTTTATCTGCCAAGTGCGGAAATACAGAAACTAGGTCGTCACGCATTGCTTGGCACTGGTTAATTATATGATCAGCTTTACCATAAAAGTGATTAATTAACGGCTTAACAATATAGCGCTGCCAGCTGCCTTGTGGCTTCGCAGTGTTTTGTGAAAAGGTATTAATGTTTCGAGCTATAATTTTGGTTTTAAGACGAAATACACTACGTAACATGACCGCAATTACCGCTAGCTCGTAATTAAACACCAACAGTTTTGCGGGTTTGTGCTTACGGATATAGCGCAGTAAAGGTAAAGGCACATTACGGGCATGGTTAACCCCCAGCACGACTAAATTTACTTTAGGGCTAACACGCTCTAGGTAAGCCGCATTATTGGTGTGCAATACCACCAAATTAACCTGCCAGCCATTATCCGCTAAGCCGTTAGCAACGCTGACACATACACCTTCAGCACCACCGCCGGCGAGAGAGCTGATGAGTAGGGTTATTTTTTTGCTTACTACATCCATCGCTCTCTCCACATTTCGAACATTAATAAAAACCAAATCTGATTAACATTGACATCTGCACCCGCGAGATATTTATCACGTAGGTGTGCAACATAAAATGTATTGAATATACCGGCGCTCTCTATTCGATCATTACTGAGATAAAATAGAATATATTCTTTCAATTCAGATTTAAACCAATCAAAAATAGGTACACCAAAACCCATTTTAGGTCTATCCATGATGTCTTTAGGTATGTACTTGTGTGTGATTTCTTTAAGTAAATGTTTTTTTGATCCATTTTTAATTTTCATACTAGGATCGAGCCTAGCAACAAAATCAATAATATTAATATCTAATAATGGTTCTCTACCCTCTAAACCCACAGACATTGTAGCTCTATCTACTTTAGTTAAAATATCATCTAATTGGTAAGTTTTATAATCAATAGCAAGTATATTATCTAACCAATTTTGGTTTATTTCCGCGTCAAATTCTGTTTTTACTTTATTATACTTATTAACTAATAAGATATCTAAATCTATATCAGTAAAAGTTTGTGAGCCTATTTTTAAAAGGCCTTTCTCATTTTGTTCAAGCATTAGCGAAAATCGCTTTAAGCGAACGTCAGCATTATACATACCAAACTTTTTAGCAGTAGCGTGTAAAACGTCACTATTTAAACCAGTTTTAAGAAGGGGATATAATACTGAGGGGATTTGAGCAAACTTTATTTTTTTATTTTCAATACTAGTGTATTTGTCATAACCAGCAAAAATTTCATCACCACCGTCTGCACTAAGAGAAACAGTAACATCCTTTCTAGCTAACTGACTAACTAAGGTAGTAGGAATAGCAGAAGCATCACCAAAAGGCTCATCCCATATTTCTGGCAACTTAGGTAAAATAGCTAAAGCGTCTTTTTGCGTACAATAGTATTCGGTATGGTCTGTACCTAAGTGATCAGCTACTTTTTTAGCATGATGTGCTTCATTATATTTTGGCTCATGAAAACCAATGGAGAATGTTTTCAGTTTTTCAGTGCGCTCTGACTGTAATAATGCTGTAACTGCGGAAGAATCATATCCACCGCTCAAAAACATGCCCACAGCAACATCTGCAACCATGCGGTATTCACAAGCAAATTTTAATAGTCGCTCGGTTTCATCCATGGCTTCTTGTTCAGAGATATCAAGCTTGGGTTGGTTATAACAGTCTATAACGTCCCAATACTTATCTATTCTTAATGTTGAATTTTTGATGTTGAATGTAAGTGCATGACCTGCTTGCAGCTTGTGGGTGTGATTAAAAATCGTATGCGGTTGCGGGATATAACCATATTGCAAAAACAAAGCAAGGCCATCGTGGTTAAGTTCCTTTACAAAGGCAGGATGCTCGTGAAAACTTTTTAGCTCGCTCGCGAACATGAGCAATCCGTCTTTATGATACCAGTACAACGGTTTAACGCCTGCACGATCACGAATCAAAGTTAGAGTTTCTTGCTGGCTATCAAAAATTGCTATCGCAAACATACCGTTAAAACGATGTACAGCTTCGATACCCCATTTATGGTAAGCCTTTAAAATCACCTCAGTATCAGAGTGAGATTCAAAGCTATATCCATGCTTCTCTAGCTCTACACGGATTTCTTTAAAGTTATAAACCTCGCCATTATAAATCATAGCTAAATGATTAAAAGACATAGGCTGATGGCCATGGTTTGATAAATCTAAGATGGACAGACGTCGATGCCCTAGACCAACCTGAGTGCTATCTACCTGTTCAAAAAAATAACCACCATCATCTGGACCACGGTGATATAGGATATCAGTCATTTTTTTTAAATCAACAATACTTGACTGTCTTCTAGAATCAAGCAAGCCTGCTATTCCACACATCTAATTTTCTCTCTAAATGACGATTTATTACTAGTCAAAATTTATAGGGCTTTCAATTTTGGGCGAATTAACACGATTGAAATTCAAACTTTGCATGCCATTACCATATTGTAATATTTTGCACTCACATCAGTAGTACTTTGTGCTTTGTGCTTTTTTCTTTCTTTATATTTTTATATTTACAACAAGTTATATTTCGCCAATTGCATATGTCGCCTCCCACTCAGCCCCCATATTAATCTTGCGCATCGCTTATAAACTTGTATATAATTCTCAACAAAAATTCATAGAACATTGAATTAAAAAACTTAGAAATGCTAAATTAGCTGATTTATATCATCAATAGGCATACAATTCTATTAATAATTATTTTTCATTAATATTGCCAAAGTCTTTAAACTCATTTCTCATAGGATGACTACTATTAAATCTCATATTTATTCTATCAACGACACGAGATAACTCATAAATCCAGCGATTGAAATTAAAAAAAACTTTTGGCATTTCAATGTTTTTTAATATATCCATTGAGTTTTGGCAGCTTTCATTAGTAAACGAATCAACACAGTTATTATGCCTTTCTTTTAATTCCTTTCTACAAATTTTCGATCCATTTACAAAATCATAAATAATATCTTCAACATTTAAAAGCGGCAGATCCAATCCTTTCAAGTTATACTCATATTGCCATACATCGCAAAAGTAACCGTATGTTTTAGGTTCTATCATATTCTCTATACCAGTAATACAAGGAACGCCTAATGATGACGCTTGAATAATTGCCGTGCCACTACCTATAAATAAATCATAGCTCGACACGGTTAAATCAAACTTTGAATAGTCTAAAGTGCCTTTTAAAACAATTTTATCTTGTAAGTTGGCTTTATTTATCTTTTCTTGTATTTGCTGTTTTAATGGCCCGTCGCCATAGATAGCAAATCTAACATCAATTCCTTTATCTATTAGCTTTTTAACAACATCTACCATATAAAAATTATAGGTTTTAAATTCAACCAAACGCCCAACAGCTGCAATTTTAAGTGGCGTTACTAAATCCTTTTTAAGTATTACATTCTTTTTGTCAATAACACCTAGTCTAAATGTTTTTGATTTTTCAAATTTTTGTTGCTTATGCTTAAGATATAGGTCGCGATTACCTTCAGAGAAGAAAAGTAATGATTCATCAGGAAGATAGTTAAATACAAAATTTCTATTTACTTTCTCATGCCAAGCAACTTTATTTCCACCCCACAAGTATTTTATATAGTGATAAAAACCAACTGTAATTGGGAGGTTTTTCTCTAATTGTTGAGCTAGTCGACTCCCAAGCAATGCATGCATGCCATCAGAAACGTGAATCTGGTCAATCTCTCTTAACTTATCTAAGAATATTTTCTGTTTTATAGGCATAAGAAGTGGGAGTCGCTCACAAAATAACGAAGGGCCATAAAAGATATCATTAGAAAAGATTACATTTGCATATTTTTTCATCTCACCAAGTAATTCTTGATTACTTTGTTCAGGTTTAGCGAGTAATAAAATTGAGGTTGATAAGTTTTTGTTAAACCGTTCTTTTGCCATTCTTAAAAAAAAAGTTTCAATACCACCAACTGGTAATGCTCCGTAAATGAATAGCATGTCATGCGCCCTTAATAATATTTTTCATTTCAGAAACGATCATTTTAACCCTATTAAAATAAACAACTAAAACTGATAACAGTAGTAGAAACCAAGCAATGAATAAATAATCGAAACGAGATTCACTAAGCACCATTAATACAGTTAGCGTTATATAGCAAATAACTACGCTATAAATTTTAACTCTTGGAAAACTCCACCAAAGCTTTGCCGTTGCTTCTGTTCTAACAACAAAATAAGTAAAAAAAGCTAACAATGTTGCTATGGCTGCACCAGATGCACCTAAATCAGGTATTAACATGTAATTTAATATTGCATTGACAACAAATGCGCATATTGAGGCAAGCATAGAAAACGAAGAACGACGGGTTATACCAATACCAACACCTGTTGTTTCTGATAGCATTATAAAAAGTGGCATAGCAATACAGGCGACAATTAAGTATTCGATAGCAGAATATTCTGGTGGTAAAAAATAAACCAACACAAAAGAAAATACACCTGCTAATGACCAAATTAAACATACTGCAAGTAACATACACTCAATTACATTTAATACTTTAGATTTATCTATTCCATTCTTTACCCACTTGTAAAAAACAGGATGCCATAGGTTTGAAAATATTACCGATAAAACTGATACCACCCCAGCAAGTGCAACCGCAAGGGCATAAACACCTAATTCTTCAAACCCAGAGTAACTACGAAGGAAAAATCGATCCATGGTTGTTAAACCCCAGTATGCAATACCACCAGCAACAAGTGGCAAACTAAAGGTTAGCATTCGATGCATTAACTCACGATTAAGCGGTTTTTTTATAGCGGGTAACCACGTTGTTCTTGTTAACCATGCAAAAATACTAACCGAGCTTGCAACGGCAAGTACATTCATTAACATCAGTGTTTGAAATTCAGCACGTAAATTGAGTAAAAATATAAAACCGATAAATATAAGTAAAAATAGCTTAGGCAGAATTTGGGTTGCTGAAAAAACTAAGCCTCGCTCTTCCATACGTACTACATGTGCAAAAAAATTAATCAAGTAGCTGCAGTAGATGCCAATAACAAGGAACCATGAAAGTAAACTTGAATCGATATTAAACAATAGTTTTGATATTGACCAAGGTGAAAACAATAACAACGCTAAAAATGCTGTTAAAACAATAAGGCCAGGCAACACCGCATGCTTTAACAATGCGGCTTTGTCATTCTCTTCATTGTATTCACGTACATAGGCTTGATGCATGGCTAGGCTGAATAATGACACGCTTAAACTTAGCGCTACTTGTAACATGGTTAAACGGCCGACATCTTCAACACTGAAAAACCACGCTACAAAAGGTAACGTGATTAAACTTAATGCCGCAGCTCCGATTGGACCTATCGAGAACTGTACAATATTTTTAACATTCAAAATATTAAACTCTTTATATAACTTTGATTAATGAAATTACTAATATTTAAAGAGTTTTAACAAAGTTAAAAATCATATTGCAAACATAATCAACCTGCTCATCAGTCAACTCATAAAACAACGGTAGCCTAATTAGGGTATCTGTAAATCTGTCAGAATTTGGTAAATCACTTCCTCTATATTTAGATAAATAATATTCACTTTGATGTAATGATAAATAGTGAAAAACAGCATGTATGCCATTATCTTTCAAGAATTGAATTAACGCGCTACGCTGCTCAAGGCTTTCACACACCAAATAAAACATATGTGCATTATTGGTCGAATAAACTGCAACTGACGGTAACTCAATACCTGAACCAGTTAACACTTGGCTTAATCTGCCATAATATCGCTGCCAAATTGCTTTACGTTTCTCTTGAATGGCATCAATACTCTCAAGCTGAGCATTAAGATAAGCAGCAATAATATCTGACGGTAAAAAAGATGAACCAATATCTACCCAGCCATATTTAGCCACTTCACCGCGAAAAAATGAAGATCGATTAGTACCCTTTTCACGGATAATTTCAGCACGATGAATATATTGCTCATCATTGATAACTAGTAAACCACCTTCACCTGCAATAATATTTTTAGTTTCATGAAAGGAGAAAGTCCCAAACGTACCGATACTACCAAGCGGTTTACCCTTGTAATAGCTATCAATAGCTTGGGCTGCATCTTCTACTACAGGGATGTTATGTTGTTTGGAAATCGCCATTATTGCATCCATATCACAGGCAATACCAGCATAATGAACTACTACAATAGCTTTTGTCTTCGGTGTGATTAACTTAGCTATTTGTACAGGATCAATATTGGGATGGTCAGGATAACTATCGGCGAATATGATATTCGCGCCACGTAAAGCGAATGCGTTTACAGTAGAAACAAAAGTATATGAAGGCGCAATCACCTCATCGCCTGGCTGAATATCTAGTAGGATCGCGGCCATTTCCAAGGCATCGGTGCATGAAGTGGTCATCAACACTTTTTTAAAACCATAACGCTGTTCAAAAAAATCATGACATTTTTTGGTAAACACACCGTCACCTGAAATCTTTCCTGATGCAACAGCTTGGGCAATGTAAACTAATTCTTTACCATGCAGGTATGGTTTATTGAACGGAATCATTTTTTAAATACTCTTGAAAGTGGATAAGTAAATTCTTGCTTCTATTTTTTACTCTTTTGGCGGGCACACCAAAATATACTCCCCAAGGATCTGTTGGTTTATTCACTAAACTCATAGCACCAACTGAACAACCTTCTTTAATATCACATCCTGGCAATATTATTGAACCAGCCCCAATTATTACATGTTTACCGATATAAACAGCTTGAAAAATTTCAGACTTATACATTTTGGGGATAGTTGAATTTGTCATTGTTTCCCCAGTATAATCATCACTTTGCGACATAATATGGCAACCATAGGCTACAGTTGAATAGTCGTCTATATAAACACCAGGTACACCGCCAGCAATGTTACAGTAGACGGTGATATGTATATTTTTACCGATAACTATTCGACCGGATAATACACAAAAATCATCGATTCTTGAGTTACTCCCAATTTCAATTAACTCTGGGTTGTAAATAACACACTTATCGCTAATTTTTACATTATTACCAATATATTTGAAACCAATCGAATTGATTTGTTCCTCTGTTAAAAATGCCATTCGCAAAATCCTTTATTACAAAAGTGATAACAAATATTGTCCATAGCTATTCTTGAACATTAGATTTGCAGTTTTTTCTACTTGTTCATGAGTTAGCCATTTATTACGCCAGGCAATCTCCTCTAAACAGGCAATTTTATAGCCTTGGCGTTTTTCGATAGTTTCTACGAAAGAAGCTGCATCATGTAGGCTTTCATAAGTACCAGTATCGAGCCAAGCAAAACCACGACCTAATAACTCAACATTCAACTCACCCATTTGAAGAAAGGCTTGATTAATACTAGTGATTTCTAATTCACCACGTTCTGAGGGTTTAACTTTTTTAGCAATATCAATTACTCGATTGTCATAAAAATATAACCCAGTTACCGCGAAATTAGATTTTGGGGTAATAGGTTTCTCTTCTATGCTAATGGCCTTCTGATTTCGATCGAACTCCACCACACCAAAACGCTCAGGATCTTTGACTTGGTAACCAAAAACCGTAGCACCTACTTGGCGCTCTGCTGCCCGCTTTAAAATTGGCGAAAAACCTTGTCCCCAAAAAATGTTATCCCCAAGAGCTAAACACACGCTATGGTTACCAATAAACTCTTCACCAATAATAAACGCTTGTGCTAAACCATCCGGGCTTGCTTGAACTGCATATTGCAGATTAATACCAAAGTCGCTACCGTTTCCAAGAAGGCGTTGAAATGATGATTGGTCCTCTGGCGTGGTAATAATTAAAATATCCCGAATTCCCGCAAGCATAAGTACAGAAATTGGATAGTAAATCATTGGTTTATCGTAAACAGGCAATAACTGCTTTGATACCCCCTTAGTAATAGGGTACAAACGAGTGCCAGAACCACCTGCGAGGATAATTCCTTTCATATTAAAATTAGTTCCTAAATCGGCCTTAGGTTTAAAGAAAAATCTGAGCTTTAAACAACATAATAAAAGAGATTAAATGCCTAAGCGCTCACGTTGATAGCTGCCATCTTGAACATGCTGGCACCATTCTTGGTTAGTAAGATACCACTCGACGGTTTTACGAAGGCCTGTCTCAAAAGTTTCTTGAGGTTGCCAATTAAGCTCACGGCTTATTTTAGATGCATCAATGGCATAGCGGCGATCATGACCTGGTCTATCTGCAACTTCAGTGATTAATGATGAATGCTGTGTGTTGAGTGAGTAACCACGCTCGTGCATTGGCGCGAGTTCATCCAAGATTGCACAGATAGTTTTGACTACCTCAATATTTTGTTTCTCGTTATGGCCACCAATATTGTAGGTTTCACCAATTTTGCCCTCAGTAACCACTTTGCATAATGCACGAGCATGGTCTTCGACATATAACCAATCGCGGATCTGGTCGCCTTTACCGTAAATAGGCAATGGCTTGCCTTCGAGTGCATTAAGGATCACTAGCGGGATCAGCTTTTCAGGGAAGTGATAAGGACCATAGTTGTTGGAGCAATTAGTCACTATGGTAGGTAAGCCATAGGTACGTAACCATGCACGAACTAAGTGATCACTTGATGCTTTAGAAGCTGAATACGGACTGCTAGGAGCATAAGGTGTTGTTTCGGTAAACAGCAGCAAGTGCTGGTCACTTGTTATTGGTGAATTGTGATTAGCGCCCACCATGACTTCGTCAGGGTGAGGTAAATCGCCATACACTTCATCAGTAGAAATATGATGAAAACGAAAGGCTTTCTTTGCTTCCGCAGATAAAACATTCCAATAAGCACGTGTAGCTTCTAGGAGTGTATAAGTACCAACAATATTGGTCTGAATGAAATCTGATGGACCTGTAATTGAACGGTCGACATGAGACTCTGCCGCTAAATGCATAACTGCATCAGGTTGATGCTGTGCAAATACTCTATCTAGTTCTGCTCTGTCACAAATATCCACTTGCTCGAATGCGTATCTTTCATTTTTGTCCACGCTTACAAGTGACTCAAGATTGCCTGCATAAGTCAGTTTATCGATGTTAATTACGCTATCTTGGGTATTGTTGATGATATGACGAACGACTGCAGACCCGATAAAGCCAGCACCACCAGTTATTAGAATTTTCATTACGTCTGACCTAAAAAAATAACGAAGGAGAACTATCTTCCCATGCCAAATAACACAACTTTGACCGTTTTTAGTAAAATTTTAATATCCAACAATGAGCTATGGTGCTTGATATAATAAATATCATATTTATGTTTCCAAACCGCATCCTCAACTGATGCTCCATAAGGATAACTGACTTGGGCTAACCCTGTTACTCCAGGCTTAACCGCATGGCGAAAACGATAATAAGGAATTTCTTTTTCTAACTCGGCGATAAACACTTCGCGCTCGGGTCTAGGTCCTACTATTGACATTTCCCCCCTAAGAATATTGATTATCTGAGGTAATTCATCGATACGCGTTTTGCGAATAAAATTACCCACTTTAGTTACTCGGATATCATTTTGCGTTGCCCATTGTGCTCCAGCTTTTTCAGCATCACTGCGCATAGAGCGGAATTTTATCACCTCAAACTCATCATTATATTGCCCAGTACGCCGTTGCTTATAAAATACAGGCCCTGGACTTTCTAATTTTATAGCTAGTGCAGTAATCAGCCCGACAGGTATAGCTATAGAACAAAGTAAAAGAGCTGCAAACAAATCAATTATACGTTTAGCTAGTTGGGTGCGTTTAGTAGATAAAATGGAAAATGCTTTTTGGTGCAAAAAATAACCACTGTGGAGTAAGCGTACTTCAGTATAACCCAGCCTCTCATCCAGATAACTGACCAAAGGTTCAACCCAAGCTCCTAATTCAGTAGCCTTAACCAAGAATTGCCTTTGCTCTTTGGTTAAGCGCGCACTTTCAAAATGGCAAATCACTTTGCAACTTAAATCAGTAATGCTGTAATCATTAACTACCATATCGAATGAGTAATCATCAATAATCTCACCTATCTCTAACTCCCTATCTTTTGGGCAATAGACATAAATAACCTCCTGAGTTAGTACCTGTCGTTTTGACTTAAAACGTTTAATTACTGTTTTAATTGGTTGAAACTCTTCGGCATCTACTATTTCATTTACTCGTAAATTCATACAAAGACCTAATTTGTTAACCATTAGGATGGCCTATGGCATGCAGAGCACAGCTATATGACTTTAAAATCAAATGCGGAAACCCTACGTTGATATTCTATACACTCTGTTTACGAGCAAAGTGCCTTATTAAAACAAACATTACACCTAACATACTGCCAAGCATAGTGCCTAATACGCAAATTAATGCGCGTTTAGGTTTTGCCTTTTCTTCAGGCACTAATGCGGGGTCAATAGTTTTAAAAACGTATTCGTCGCGCACTTCAGCAAACATGATAGTTTTCGCTTGCTCTTCTACTAACTTATACAAAATGGTTCGAATATCTGCCACATTAGTTAAAGCAATTTGTTTATTTAAAAACTCACTGCTACGATTCGCCTCAGCTACATCGCGGTCTTTCATTACTTTGTTAATGTCTTGGATTAACCAAGCGACCCACTGCTGCGCAACAGCAGGTGATAAATACTCAACTGAAATAGTGACCATTCCAGTTTCTTTCGCTTTATTAACAGCAATCATTTTGCTAAAGACTTTATAGGCCTCCTGCATTGATGGTTCTGGTTTAAATGGCGCTTTAGCTTCACGTACCCAAGTATTGGTTTGCTCATTATAAAGCTTAGGATCATAAATTAATTTATCAGCATCCCTATCCCATTTTTCGACTGCCATTAAATCGGCGAGGATATTGTGTCTTTGAATAAAATCACTGGTAAACTGTCGTGACTTTAATACCTCAATGGCTAGCTCTGTTTTATCCGTACCACCCTTAGCACCTAAATTTACCCCAGCTAAGCTAGCTAAGCCGCCAAACTGCGATGCTAATGCACTTAAACCACCGCCTTGCTCTTCAGATGCTGGGGCTAATAAAGCTTCGGATTTATAGATATTGGGTTGTTTTATTGCAAAAATAACCGCACCAATAGCAAATACTGCCGTAATAGCAATGATTAACCATTTGCCTTGCCAAATAACGGCAAATAACTCACGAAGATCGATTTCGTCATCTTGCACAGCCGACGGAAACTTTGCATCTTGTATATATTTGTTTATTTCATTAGACATTTAAAACTTATCTCGTTATGTAAGTTCTCGTAGACGGTTGACGGAACGCTTCGCTCGCAGATAACGGTAAAAGCAAAGCTAAGAACGTTGACGGTTGACGATTGACGGAACGTTCGCAGTCTCACTCACGGAACGCTCGATAACTGCTCCTGCGTTATTCTACCTCCTGCATCCATGCAGTCGTTCGCTTACCGTAAAGGCAAAGCCCGTTCCGTTATCCGTGAGTCACGTATTGACGTTCCGTTATCCTAGTAACATCCGTTAGTCACGTAGTGACGTTCTGTAGCCGCAAAGCGGCGTGCGCTTATTTATTTTCTGAATTTCGACCTTTAATCGATTTGATTAACCCAGCTAGCATGGCGGATATTCTTTCAGTTTTCATTAGTAAATCATCAACATAATTTGGTTCTAAATAACCAATATCTTTACCAATCATTGCTTGCGTAATCAATTCCGCAAGCGAAGCTTTAGCAATATATAAAAACTGTATTTGCTCTTTAGCGCCATAACGTTCCATTCCTTATTCGGTACATCCATGTACCTCACCTCTTCGAGGCCGAGGCAAAAATTCACATCGTTCAAAAGTTGCTCCTGCACTTTTGTCTGCAATATTTGACGGAACAGAAAGGCCGGACCGAGTAATTTGGTCTCTGAAGCCCCAATCTCGGAGGTCTTTTGTAGCTATATAAATAGAAGATGATAATTCGTAACTAAGTTGCCAGACTTCTAGCTTTTGAAACTTCATATCCATTCCTTGGAAAAATTTAAAACCGATCACGGTTGACGGAACCGGAAACGTTGACTGTTGACAGAACGCTTCGCTTACAGATAACGGTAAAAGCAAAGACGTTGACGGTTGACGGAACGTTCGCAGTCTCACTCACGGAACGCTGCGCTTACGGATAACAGACAATGCTTTTACCGTAAGGGCTCAGCCCGTTCGGTTATCCGCAAGTCACGTAGTGACATACTGTATCCGCAAAGCGGCGTTCCTGGCTCCTTAGTTCTACAGCCCTGCGATAACTGATACAGCAACAGCGGTGTTATAGATAATACCCGTGATCTGTGTCCAGAGACTTAGGTTATCTTTATATTCTGTATCTAATGGCACAATAATTGTATCACCCGGTTGTAACTGGTCTTCACTAGTAAACCAACTCGAACGACCAGGCATGAGTACTGAACCATTTGCTTGGATAACGTAAGTGCGGTCTTCATCAGCGCGTTTACGTGCACCACCAGACATAGCTAAATATTGGTCCAAAGTTAAGCCATCTTTAAATCTGTGAGTTGCTGGGTGCTGAACCTCTCCCATCACTGCAATGGTTTGCTTGGTCGAGGGAACATAGAGGATATCGGCATCTTCAAGCTGTATATTCGCTTGTTCAATCCCTAATGAAATTGCAGGTAAATCGACAACGAGGCGCCCTACCGCTTTGATATTTTCTAAATCGGCCAACATCAATTGCGCATCAGCATAATTGACCATAGTGCCATCCTGAGATACACCTCGTGTGGCTATATCTCGACGCAATTGATCGGCTAACTTTTTAATCTCTATTTGCTCTTGCTTACGAACAGATTCGCGCACAAATACGGCTGATGGCAAATAAGCATATTCAGTAAACCCACCCACACGAGCGATTAAATCATTTAGTGTTTCACCGCGGCGGATATTATAGCGTCCTGGGAATTTTACTTCGCCTCGGATTTCAACAACTTTAGATTCTTGCCAATCCGGAGTCGTCATCACTGTTAGCATGTCACGTCCAGTTAAACGGATATTGGCACTTTCGATTCCTTGCAAAGCTTGTGTTAAATCAAGATTATTATGCTTAATTCTCGAGCCATTGATATCGGTTGAGGTAGTGGTTAATTCAGCTCTAGCGGTATAAGCACCTTCTTTTAAACCACCTGCAGCGATCACTAAATCATTCACCCGAGCACCCACAGTCAGTGGATATACTCCGGGCTCTCTTACCTGTCCATCAATAGCAACTATTTTAATACCCGAGCCTGCTCGCCCTTGGCTATTTAATTTAACCATTACTGGGTAAAGTAACTCTTGACGACCCATCTGATTACTGAGTTTAAGTAGTTCTGTATCGTCAAATAAATTAGCCAACATTTTATTGACTACACCTTTAACAACCTCAGCCTCTTCAGACTCTTTCTTATCTGTTAGTACTACACCAGCAAGATCGGTACGTTGCGATAACTTAGTTTTATCGAGTTGAACAAAACCGGCTTTAAATAAATCTGAACCTAAAAGATTACTTGTATTTAAAGAAGTGACTTTTTCAACACGCTCTTTTACTAATTTATTTAACTCATAGCGATTCTGTATATCATCTGAAAAATTAAACAGGATGATTTTATCACGCGCATTTAAGCTAAGATCTTGGCCACTTTCTTTAGCACTAATTGCTTTCCCTGGTGAGAATTGATGCACTTCAATATCACCGTACTGATTCACTTCACGGATCACGATTGCGTAATCGAGATCAGCAGAAGCCGCTAAATCTCCCCATAGAGAAGGTAATACGTCACTCACTTTTTGACCGACAAACCATTGATATTTACCCGGACGAACAACAGCCCCGGCTATTGTGATGGCACTCTCGTATTGCTCCGACGCACTTTTTACACGAACAATGTCACCTGCTTTGGCCGGTGTATTTCGACCTTGCTCAGAGGTCAAGTCTACATTCACTATGGTTTTCAGAGATTTACTATTATAACGTTCTATTGAACTGCTTTTAGGATATGCCCCTGTATTTAACCCAGCGGCCATTGCGATAACGTCAGCCATGCTCTCATTGTGTTTTAGCTCGTAAATGGCAGGGCGTCTTACTTCGCCGGTTACGCTTACAAGGCCACCGATAGAAGGAATAAACACCACATCACCAGAATGGAGTCTTAAATCCCCCGATGCATCACCTCGCATTAACAGGTCATAAAGATCTAAAGTACCAACTAGTTTGCCATTACGTTTCAGCTGTACATTACGTAATGAACCGATCTCGTTAACACCACCAGAGACAAACAGAGCCTGAGTGATAGTTGATAAACTTGAAACCGTATACGAACCAGGTTTATAGGCATCACCGGCCACAAAAATGCGTATCGAGCGCAACTCACCCATAGTGATGTTGGACTCAATACCGATCATTTGCTCACTAATACGCTGGGATAAAGAGTCTCGGAGTTCAGAGAAACTAAGCCCCATGACAGGTATTGGACCCAGTTCAGGGAACTGAATAACCCCCTCACGGTTAATGACGAGGTCATACTCTTTATTTTCTTTACCATAAAGCTGGACTTTAATGTTATCGCCTGGACCAACGAGGTACTCTCCTGGAACAGGGACGTCTGACACAGGTGCAAATGTGCTAGGTTCACCAGCAAACATCTCATAACCGAAACGACGCAATTTTATTTTGCTGGGATCTTCAGAAAAATCTAACTCAGCTTTAGTAGCTTTTTTATCGGCATCAGACACACGAGCATTGGTGTCTCTTTCCCCTACGACTTCAGGATTTGTAACCTGAGTTTGGGCCTGAGAGCCTGAAAGCATATTAGGATCAATACCGTATTGCTTAGCAAGCCTTGCCTGTTCAGATTTAGGTAATTGCTTGAACTGCTCAATCATTTGTGGAGATGGCGTAACGGCATGAACCTGAGCGCCCATCAATATTGTGGCGCCAAGGCCTACTATGATGAATTTTTTGATTTGTTGTAACACCAGATATCTCCGATTGGGTTGAAAACAGGGTGTCGCAGAGCGACTTTTAGATTCTAAAGGCACCATAATACTATGGCTGCTAGGATCTAGAACGCTTCGCAGCGAGAGCCGACAAAGCAAGAACTGAAGAATTTACGGATAACGGAACGTTCGCGAGCTCACTTAACGCTAAGGATAAAGCTAAAAAGCAGAACGCCACCCAGTTAAAACGTCCATTACACAACTTTTATAATCTGAGATGCAGCAGTTTTTATTGCATCACAACAGGCCGCCCTAATTTCTAGCAATGAACCTGCGAGCGACCTACATAATTTTTTAATGTTGAGGTATGCAACTGGTGCGCACATCGTTGCGGGCCTAACGCCCTTCAGCGCTAACTTAACAAATGAAACTATTTATTCTTCAACCATATCCCTCTATAAATGCCAGTTCGGCATCCATGCCTCTTGCTCGAGAGCTTAACCTGCTGTTTCTCACCTTTCAGACACGCTACCGCCCATAGATTGCGGCTTCTAAATTGCCCTTCGCGATGCGAAAATTCATATTTTTCATTAACATAAAACAGTGTTACAAGAAATAGTTAAGCTCCACACTCATTCAGTTTCGCTAGTAAAATACCTTAACCATAGGATGTAAACACTTAAGATAAGAGCTTATATTCTAACTTTATGATTACAGAATCTTACTTCAAAGATTCACTACCGATAGAACATTTAATGTTCAAACGGCCATTTTTAAGATCACACCTTAACAGGTTGCATTTTAAAAATGTAACTACAAACCCTAAACAAAATCAACAAATTGATTTTTAAGTAAATATTAAACACCTTGTCACTTTGGTAGATATTTTATTAACTTCAAGAATGGCTAATATCTTACAGAATACTCAGCATTACTCCTACAAACAGGTTTGTACTTGTGCACTTAAACACAAATTCGTTCCACACTTTGCTGCGGTACAGTAACCGTCTTTATCTGCCCCATAATGTTAAAAAGAACATGGCAACGTTTGTTTGGGCATTTTTCTTGAAAAATGCCTTCGAGATCAACAAAGGGACCATCTGTAAAACGAATTTTCTCCCCCGTTTTTAGCTCTAATTCTTCGGCTAATACTGTTTGGGAAGGCGTTAGTTCTTTCATGCGAATGGCATGGATAATTCTGTCGTCAATGGGCGTCATTTTCTCTTGACAATTAACGATTCGATTCACACCACGAGTAGAATGGACCTGCCTGACACTTGTCTGACTTGGGTCAAAATTGATGAATAAGTAATTAGGAAAGAGTGGTACACGACAGACTTGTTTGCGCCCGCGCTGAGATTTCTCTTCAGAGACCATAGGCAAATACGTCTCTAAATTTTGAAGTGTTAAGTTCTGTTGTGCTCTCGCTTCACTACGAGGTTTACAATACAAAAGGTACCATGCCTTCATAAGCTAATCTCACTACCCTATAAATAAGTGACGTCCATTCACGGGTCGCAATCATAGCAAAGATGCTCAAGTCGGTGGAAGTAATTTTTCGACTATTCCAGTCTCTCGCTCGGTATGCATACAATGACGCTCACATTAACTAATTCATAATTAAAATCACAACACTATACTGCTGATAATGTCACCACTTAGCTTACCAAAATTGACTTTGGTTGCTTTTAAGGGGTATATAAGGTGGGATTTTAGCGAAAATACTCATTTTACTGCTAAACACATTACTTTTATTATAAGAACGTAACAATAACCCATACGTAACTAGCGGTTATTCAACAATTAATGAATGCTATAGCGCGAATTAATGGTTGATAAAAACCTGCAGGCGATATTGGGACGAGCAACAACCATTTTTCTGTGGTGACATCATCCTGTTTCAGGGGCCCACAGGCAATCACGAGCTTAAGGTGGAAGACTTCATGAGCGTAGCAAAACCACAAGGAACGATGCTTGGGCATCCCAAGGGATTGTTCTTGCTGTTTACAACAGAACTTTGGGAACGATTTAGTTATTATGCAATGCGTGCCATTTTGGTGCTTTATCTCGTTGATAGAGTGCAAAGTGATGGTGGACATGGCTTAGGATGGACTCAAGCTGAAGCTTTGTCACTTTACGGCACATTCACAGGTTTGGTTTACTTGACACCACTTATTGGTGGTTGGTTAGCCGATAACATACTGGGTCAACGCAAAGCCATTTATTTTGGTGGGGCATTAATGGCCGCAGGTCAATTCTTGCTTGCTGCGCCGCATAGCTGGATCCCTGGTCTAGAAACTACTGTATTTTATATTGGTCTAGGTACCCTCATTCTGGGTAACGGTTTGTTCAAGCCAAACATTTCCACTATGGTGGGCGATCTCTACGAAGAAGGCGATCACCGTCGTGATGGCGCGTTTACGATTTTCTACATGGGCATCAACTTAGGTGCTGCATTATCAGGTTTTATCGTCGCTTGGGCCTACACTAACTTCGGCCATGCTTCTATTATCGATGGTAAAGAAGTGTTTGTTAACAACTGGCAAGCGGGCTTCTTCTGTGCGGGTGTGGGGATGATTTTCTCTTTAATCATCCAATTTTTATTCGCGCAGAAATACTTAGGCGATATAGGAAGAGTGCCAGCCGCTAAGCTTGAAAAACAAAAAGCGGAAGAGAAAGGCGAAGTGCGTAAGGAACCACTGACCAAAGTCGAACGTGATCGTATTAAGGTCATCATGGTAATGGGTTTATTCACGATTATTTTCTGGGCGGGCTTTGAACAAGCGGGCGGTTTAATGAACTTGTTCACTAACGAGTTTACCGATCGTATGGTTGGCACCTTTGAAGTACCTACCACTTGGTTCCAATCGTTAAACGCTATTTTTATTGTGTTATTTGCCCCTGTAATTGCTTCTATCTGGATCCGTTTAGGTAAAAATGAACCTAATTCGCCAGTGAAATTTGCCTTAGGTTTGTTCTTATTGGCGATTGGCTTCTTGTTCATGATTGGCGCTGTGGTTGAGATGGGTAGCGATCCTACTGCTAAATCAAGCATGTGGTGGTTAGTGGGTGCTTATTTCTTCCATACTATGGGTGAATTATGTTTGTCACCTATTGGCTTATCTATGGTGACTAAACTTGCTCCACTGCGTATTGCCTCTTTGATGATGGGCGCTTGGTTCCTGTTTATTGCGATGGCGAACAAGGTTGCTGGGGTCGTAGGCTCTTTGATTGGTCACGGTGGTGGCAAAGAGGAACAACTTGCTAATGCTATGTCAATTTTTGCTGGTATCGCGATTACAGCGGCCCTGTCTGGCGTGGTCCTGTATTTTATGGCTGACAAATTAGTCGATTGGATGCATGGCGCAGAAACCAAACATCATACTGAAGCTGAAGCCTTAGAAAGCGAAATTGCAGTGACGGCTGAACATGAAGCGATAAAACGTTAATTATCCTGTTCAACTGTTTTTCACTGTTAAAACAAAACGCCTTACTCGCAAGAGTAAGGCGTTTTTGTTAAGTCAGCTATTCGGTTATATACTCAATTTCGCCAAAGCGTCAAAAAAACTAAAGGCTTAACTGTAGAAAACCACCTGCGGGTAGCGTTGCATCATAGACTAAGCCCTTAAACTTGTTATCAAGTAAAGCTTGTTTATGCTCAGGCTCACTTGTCGCAATACATAACTGTTCTTGCGGTAAAATACTGCGGAACTGAATGCTCGGTTTACCCCAATCTAACACGCCAAGCTGCAGGCTCTCAGACAGTGCTAACGGGCTTAATCCCTCGTCATTACGCAGATAACAACGCAGCCCCTTACCCGCCTGTGCAATAGCAGCACGGTACTTAGTTAGCTCAATAGCAACGTAAATCATATCGGCTTTAATATCGAGACCAGATTTCACTAAACGCTCGTTCAAATAGCTCATCATGTTAAAGGGCTCAATAATGCTCTGACTCTGACCATTTCTAAAATCTTTGAGCTTCTGATTAACAAAACTTCTCAGCAGAACGCAAGCAAACGCGGCTCGATTATCCTCTGGGTACAAATGGGCCATGTACATAATCAGGTAATCACTACCTACCATAGTTGAATCAATGAAATAACTGCTTATATCGCTATTTTTATAAAGGCTATAGTCAACCTTGGCTGCCGGATAACTAATATTTGAAGCGGGAAAGAGTTGTTGCTGAACTTGTTTTGCCGCAGCAACACTTTGCTCAAGCAATGCTAGATTATCACTTAATTCTTGGTGGGATAGCGCGTCAAAATCTGCGGCTTGAGTATCATCAATGTAGGAACTATGAAGGCTTTGTTTAATGGCTTGTTCAATAATAAATAAATCAGATACTGGCTTAACGAGATAATCACTTGCGCCAATGCGTAAGGCTTCAACGACGTCAGCCATGACATTATTACCCGAGATCACGATAGAAGGCACTAAAGGTGCTAACCTTGTCATTTCCTTAAGCATATCGAGCCCACCGAGCTTAGGCATACTCAAGTCTGCAAGGACAATATCGAAGCGCTGCGATTTAAAAACTGACAATCCTTGTTCACCATCACAGGCTTGTGTGACTTGCGCACCTCTGCTATCGAGAAAGCTTGCAACAATCTGCCTAAACACGGGGTCATCTTCAACTAAAAGAACCGCAACACCATTTAACGCCATAAAGGTTCCCGAATAAAGTTCATCGCATAGCCATTACTCAAGTGAATATGCCAATAACAAAATTTAACAAGGCGAGCATTTGATGACTAAAGACAAATGCTGTCAAGTACGGCCAATAGGGTTACTCAAGCTCCTGCATATACTGATCGAGCAACTCATCATCATCTTGCTTTTGAGGGACATTACCATCATAGACTTTATAGTCCATGTGTTGTAAATATGCATCTTTGACAAAGGCATAAGGATCGAGTGCATTATCAACAAGTCGCTCTTGATCGATTGCTGATGCTCTAGAATGAAGGTTTTTAAGTCCCCATTTAACAATGGATTGCCACATTGTTAACTCAGACAATGGGAAGTATAGACCATCAACCCAATCAGACGCGAGTTCTCGCACAACATAAGGACCCGCAAAAGGCGCCATGAAGTAAGGTCCATTAGGCACCCCATAATAACCCAGCACTTCATTAAACTCATCTTGCTTGCGGCTCATACCCATCATGTCAGCGACATCAATGACACCTAATAAGCCGACAGTAGAATTGATTGTAAAGCGTCCACCAGCATTAGCTGCCCAGCCCCACTTACCCTGCAACACATTGTTTACTAAGCTGCTAGGTTCCTCTAAATTCTGCACAAAGTTATTGATACCTGTTTTAGCAGGCGTAGGAATATAATCGTTATAACCATGGGCTACAGGACGATATAAATATCTATCTAGGTAGAGATAATTGAAGTCCCACATCGCTCGGTTAAAGCCTTCGAACGGATCGCGGGGATCATCATAGGTAATTTGTACCTTAGCAGGTGTTTCCTGCTGAATGGTATCTGGTAGGGATACTTCAGCCGATTGCACTTTAGGCAACAGCATTAACCCCAAAGATAATCCCATCCATTTTAACTTCATATCGCTCTCTTAATATAAATGTACAGTTTAGACATCAAATTTTCGCTAAAGTGACAATACAAAAATGACGATATAAAGATAATTCGTCTTAGTGGCATACTATCCAGTATAACAGTTCCTTTGTCACAAGGCGCATAAGCATACTTGGCAAAAAAAATTGGTCAATTGTTAATTTTACTAAACGAATGTATCGCAGGATAAACTATATAAGGTCATTAAATGGAGTCGATTCCACTTGTCAGCAGTCAAAATTCGCAGTTACACACTGCGATGGCTAACACTGATGCCCTCAATGCTACTCCACGCCCCATTCCGGCTCAGGTGCAAACATCACCTGAGGGAGATAGTATTATTCTAAACGGTACAGAATATAATTTAAAGCTAGTTAATGCTCAACAGCGGCAAATATTGTTGACTGCTAATAGCTTTTTAGTCACGCCCAATGCGCAGAACAGCTCAACTCCAACTACGATAGTGCAAAACTCAACTAGCCAACTGCTTGCATTAACTACACCTCTCGTACTGAAAATTCCTGAGGCAGTGATCAATCTTGCGCAACAAAATGGCATCTCTCAGACGCAGCTTTCAACGCTCGCGGCTCGCACACAGGGCTATCCATTACCCAACGTCACTATAGTTAACAAGGAGTTTCAATTTGCTAATGGTACCGTTGTAGCACAAGATCCTGGACCCCAGCTGAATCAAGGTGAATTCATCGCGAAAATAGCCTTTCAACAAGGGCGCCCTATTTTATTACTCACCCCAATACAGAGCAAACTCGAAATCATAATTGGGACGCCAGTAAATGAAACTCAGGTTCCCACAAATAAACCATCTTCTGATCTTGTGATCGCGAAAATTGAACCAGCCCAGATCATTGCGTCCTTTCTAAAAAAACTCGAAAATATCAACTTTCTACCTGAGCCCACAAAACAAATTGTCACGGCCAAAGTCGATATAATACAGCTTCAAAGTAAAGTAGATGTTCCATCCGCGCCTACTGCGACTGGCTCACAGAATATCTCTAACGCGCAAGTCATAACGCCAACAACTAAAGACTTAGGTCAGATCAGCACTCAAAACTCAGCCCTTGAAAATCGGCTTGTGGGTCAATCACCAGCATCACAAATGGGTGAAAACGTAAATAGCAAAAACGGGTTGTCTCAAAGCTCAAAAACATCACAAGAAATCCTAAGTGTGAGTCCTACAGACATAAACAAACTTAATAATATTTTAGGATCCAGTAGCCAAAAGAGTGAACAACAAGACAATGATGCTAAGACTGACACTTCGATAAAAGTGGCTGATGTCTTACAAAAAGCGTTCAATAAAGCGGGGGCACTTCCTATTGAGTTATCTCGTTCTAATAGCAGCTCGAATTTAGCATCTGAGTTATTGAAACACCTACCGCATTTAGGGCTGCCACCACTGAGCCAATTAAATGATATCGATGAACTCAAAGCCAATATTCTCGGTCTAGCGAGTCTAAATCTTGCTACGCCTCAATCAAATCAAGCCTCAATGCTCATGAATGGGAGTGCAATAACCTCACTTTTTCAGCTGCTACTTGGCTTTAAAGCCAATAACAATTCGAATTCCGTGAGCAAAAAGCTTGCCGACTACCTTGAACAGTTACAAGCTAAAGTGGGCTTCTCCACTAAACTTCTTGGGCAACTGAGCAAAGCAGGAGGCCTTGATAGCATGGGACTATTAGCCTCTAACCTGCATTTATACCAACAGGCAAGTAATGAGAGCGCTGGCAATTTGGTGTGGTTCTTCGCCCTGCCCTATGGCATTAACCAACGACAGGAGCAACTGGAAGGGAAATTTGAGCAAGAAGCCGATCCTGATGACCCAGATAAAAAAACTGGATGGCGTTTACAACTGAAGTTTAATCTAGCACAAGGACCTCTGCTGATTTCAGCCCAAAACCACAATCAACAATTAGATATCCAGTTTAAAGGCAATAGTCAGATACTACTTAATAAGGTTAATAACTTTTTAACGCCCTTAAGCCAAAAACTATCACAACTGGGTTTTACGCCTGGTGAACTATCAACTCAAATAGCGCAAGTACCAGCAACCTTATTACCTGGTGATCATTTCCTCGTAAAGACAAAAGCTTAATGAGTGACAATGTTCCAACACTAATATTGAGTTCATTATACAAAACATTGGAAATAACGATATGAGCGAAGAGAGTGAACCTAAACAAGCTGTCGCACTGAGCTACGATGGCCGTAACGCTCCTAAAATAGTCGCGACTGGTGAAGGGCTTATCGCAGAAGAAATTATTGCCTTAGCTAAGGCTAACGGCGTTTATATCCATCAAGATCCCCATCTGAGCCATTTTTTGCAATTGCTAGAGTTAGGAGAGGAAATTCCCAAGGAGCTTTACCTGCTTATCGCCGAACTGATTGCATTTGTGTATATGCTCGACGGTAAATTTCCTGAGCAATGGAATAATATGCATAAAAAAATTGTCGAGAAGGCATAAAATAAAAAAGCTAATTCAGAAAAATTAGCTTTTAGTGTTCAATTGGCTACCGATTACTTACGATGCAGACGGATCAACAGCTCGGCTTCAGCTTTAGGTAATTCGCATTCCTTAATCAATTCGTCGACGCCAGCACCAAGCGCGACCATCTTCATGGCTCGAGTATAAAGTTTTGCCTGTGGATCCTGTTGAGTCGTCTCTTCAATTCGTTCAGACTGTTGCAATATGCGTTTCTCTAATTCAATAACACGACGGCCTACACCGATTGTGCCACTGCGTAATTCTTGCAATTCGCGTTTAAAAGACTCTCGCTGCCGATCGCCCTCTTTAACTAACACAGTCAATGCCTCAACTTTGCTTCTTAATTTACTCAATTGCTTTTGTAAAAAGAGTACTAACCCTAAGCATGCGATGACATAGACTAACGCTGCGATCAAAAATTCATCGCCCATCAAAAATCCTTATACTCACTCAAAGCCATAGATTTGGAGCTGGCTTACAATTGAGTTATCTATTCCAAAGTGCTCACTTAACGTCACCAATATAATTGGCCATTGTTCAAGCTATGATAAAAAGACTTCGTCTACCCATAAATCGTAAATACCCAACATCATCGATTTATTCGCAAATAAACAAAATGGCTGAATGAATTCTAATCATTCAGCCTTATCACACTCATTGATTAGATCTGAGTCAACTCGGCCCATTCTTCGTCGGACAATAATTTGTCGAGATCAACTAAGATAAGTAATTCATTGTCGCGGTTGCTCACGCCTTGAATAAACTTAGCACTCTCTTCCGTTCCAACATTAGGCGCATTGTCAATTTCAGAGCGGCGCAAATAAACCACTTCTGCAACACTATCAACTAAGATACCAATGACCTGCTTTTCAGCTTCGATGATAACGATTCGAGTTGAATCATCAACTTCAGCAGACTGCAATCCAAAACGTGAGCGGGTATCAATTACAGTAACGACATTACCACGTAAGTTAATGATGCCTAGTACATAATAGGGGGCACCGGGTACAGGAGCTATTTCAGTATAACGCAGCACTTCCTGCACTTGCATTACGTTGATACCGTAAGTTTCATGGTCCAACTTAAAGGTAACCCATTGTAATACTGCATCATCTTTACTTGCAGCGACTGCTGCTACATTTCTTGTATCTTTCATGTTTACCTCAACCAATTGAGTCCTGACAACCTAAACCCGCATTAAGCATTTCAACTAAGGCTTGTACGTGCAAAATGCCACACATCTGTTCTTTCACTACACCCGCTAACCAAGGGCGTTTACCCGCTTGACTACGCCAGTTGACTTGCGACTTATTAATTTTTACCGCATTGACCAAGGACTCACAAGTCAATCCCCAGTTACTGCCTTCTAATAATACAAGATATTGATAATTTACTGATTGCGCCAGTTTATCTGTGTATTTTTCTGGCATAACCCACGCACAAGTATCAACAATGTTCAATTGCTCCTCCCTATGCGTCTGTACACCAAGAAACCATGCGGGTCGACCAAAGATGTGGTTTATCCGCTCAACTTTTACTATTCCGCCTAAACTCACTAAAGGCACAGCCAATGTTAGCCCTGCTACTTTAAAGAATAGTACCTGAAACTCATCATCGAGCACTTCTTGCAAATCTTTTGTCACACTAGGAGGCGTAATGCCGACTTGTGTTTCTGGCACAACCACTGGCTCAACGATTTCATCAACAACGGTTTCATTAACAACAGGCTGAGCTTGTGGTACTTCTACCACAACAGGTTGAACATCAATAGGTGGCGCTATCTCTACTGAAGGTGGTATCGGTTCTAACCTTGCAGTCTTTAGTACTGGCGCGAGTAATTTCTCTAACGCTTGCTTATTCACTTGAGCTACAACCTGGCTTACCGGAGCAACAAACTCATGTTGTCTTGGCGCCGCTTTTGGCTGCAACTGCGCAGTAGGCGTTATGGCCTTCTCTACATTCTGCGGTGCTGCAGTGCGACCATTTTCAGCCAAAATTGCCGCATCGAGCAATGCTGCCTCTGTTTGATTAACGGCAACATTTTGATTTGAGTCTGCTTTTACAATGCTTTGAGGGGAAACAATCTGGTTTGGACTGTCGTCTTCCTGCAGCAATAATGCGAAAAAATCAAAAACAGTTTCATCAACCGATTTTGACATGGCCAAACTCCCCAACTAATAAGAAATCTAATAATCTTTCATAGGCTTTAACGCCGCGGCAACCACTCGCATAATGCGATGCTGGTAAATGTGCCAAACTGGCATCTCTAAACTTTGTGTCTACTGGAATAACGTCTTTCCACAAAGTATCACTGTATTCTGCACCAAGAACTTGCAAAGCCGCAGGTGATGCTTTGGTGCGTTTATCGTACATGGTTGGCACAACAGTGTAACTGTAGCGCGTCTTCTTAGATCGGCCCATTAACTCCATCGTTTTAATCATCCGCTCTAGCCCTTTAATGGCAAGAAACTCCGTCTGCACAGGAATAATGATATGCTGACTTGCCGCAAGCGCATTGACCATTAATACCCCGAGTACGGGTGGACAATCAACGATAGCAACATCATAATCATCAGCAACCAGTGCTAATAAATTACGTAGTACTAATCCCATTCCCTCTTGATGACCTAAGGCTCTATCTAAGGTAGCCAATGCCATAGTTGCAGGCAATAAATCCAAACCATCGACTAAGGTTGGCACTACATGGGATAAAACGAGTTCCTTAGAAAGGTTTTTATGGGCAAGAAAAACATCAAACAACGAGCCTGGAACCTCTTCAGAATCAATACCTAAGTAATAACCTAACGAAGCATGTGGATCGGTATCTATCATAAGAACACGCTTACCACGCTTAGCTAATGTTCCCGCTAAACTCGCTACCGTCGTGGTTTTACCTACGCCACCTTTTTGATTCGCTATGGTCCAGACTTTCAAGAAGTGACCCCTATCTATACTGGTTAATACGCTAATGAACTAGAAAATTGTGAGTTAACAAATTCTAAAAATTACTGCTCTTTTCTGGTCGTGACTCGAATGCCGCCATTGGGCAAACTAATCACTTTGACACCATCGGCATTCTCAGATATCACCACGGGCAGCATCTCTGCATTTTGGGGGGCAATTGTCTGAGAAACAGCTTTAACCTCTTTTTCTGGCGCTTGAAGCTGTTTAGGAATAGAGGATTCCAGATTAGTTTTTTCCTTCGCCGTATCTATTTCAGTATCTGGTTTGCCCAGCAAAGGCGGAATGCTATTTTGTACCGGCTCAGGACCAATCGCTACAGCCTTCTGCTCACCAGGAGCCACTAATTGCAACATTGCTTTAGTCTGATCGGGATGAGACGCTAACCAAGTTGCAATGGCCTCAGCCTGTTCGTCAGGTACCATTAACAGCACCTGAGTCGATTCCAAACGTTTTACATCCGCCTGCAGCAAACTATTCTTACGCTTGTAATCAAGGCTTAAGGCACCAAGAACCAAAATGGCTATGCCCATCAACAAGATGATGAGCACACTATTTGTGCTCATCGGATATTGGTTTTTAGACACGAACAGACTCTTTTAAAATACATTCGGCCATGTTGTCTAAGGCTATCGACTGGGTGGCAATCCCTGCACTCGCAACGGCTTGTGGCATACCATAAACCACACAACTGGCTTCATCTTGCGCCCAAATGGTAGCGCCTACAGCTTTCAACATCCGCGCGCCTTCTCTGCCATCTGCCCCCATGCCCGTTAATACAACAGCAAGCACATCACCACTAAAGGCTTTAGAAGCAGAAGCAAAGGTGATATCCACACAGGGCTTATAATTCATATCAGCACTGCCAGCGATAACTTTTAATCGGCTACTTGCTCCAGTACGTTCAACCATCATTTGCATACCACCTGGCGCTAAATATGCACAACCCGGTTTAAGAAGATCGCCATTAGCGGCCTCTTTTACTTCAATTTTACATAAGCCATTTAAACGACTCGCAAATGCAGGGGTAAAAGCTGCTGGCATATGCTGAATTAATAGAATTGGGTGCGGATAGTTTGCTGGAAACTGCGTGAGTATTTTTTGCAGCGCAACCGGACCACCAGTAGATGTACCGATCAGCAATAATTTATACTGCTTACCACTTGCACGAATCGTCGTTGCCGTTGACGTTCTAACAGGAGCTGCGACAGGCGTATGAGCCGATATACTCGTTGTACCTAAAACGCTACCTGTTGGACGCACACTAGGTGTTGACGCGACCACAGGACGTGCAATCGGACGAAACATTCTGCGTCGTCCCAATGCCTTAACTCTTTGTTGCAACAATAAAATGGCATCATCTTTGTTGGTCGCAATATCTTCAAAACGTTTAGGTAGAAAATCTAATGCACCAGCATCTAAAGCGTCTAACGTTGCTTTAGCGCCATCATGGGTTAAAGAAGAAAACATCAAGATCGGAGTCGGACACTTAGCCATGATTTCACGAACAGCAGTAATACCATCCATGACAGGCATCTCAATATCCATAGTGATAACTTGGGGATTAAGCTCAGCAGCCAACTTCACCGCTTCGGCCCCATTTGAGGCCGTCGCGATAACTTCCAGTTCAGGATCTTGATTGACTATTTCACTAACACGTCGTCTGAAAAAACTTGAGTCATCAACGACTAATACTTTAATGGCCATTCCATTCCTTAGCTTGGAAACTAATTCTTACTTTTCGCATAATGCTTTAGCAATCCAGGAACATCTAAGATCAGTGCAATACCACCATCCGATGTAATTGTCGCACCAGCCATCCCAGGAGTGCCATGTAACATAGCGCCAAGAGGTTTAATAACAACCTCTTCTTGTCCTATTAAGGCATCCACTACAAAACCAATTTGCATCATGCCTAATTGCACGATAACCACATGACCATGCTTTTTATCGCCATGTTTAAAGGTCGTTTTGTTTCTATGTAGCCAGTGTTCCAAATAGAACAAAGGTACGGCCTTATTACGCACTATGACTGTCAGTTGCCCATCAACAATATTGGTTTTTGTGAGATCGAGATGGAAAATCTCATTCACGCTAGATAGAGGTAATGCGAACACTTGTTTAGCGACATCGACCATTAAGGTAGGCATAATCGCCAGTGTTAACGGTACTTTAATCTCAAGTATCGTTCCCTTACCTTTCATGGAATCAATATGTACAGTGCCATTAAGTTGGGTGATACGAGTTTTTACCACGTCCATCCCAACACCACGGCCTGAAATATCTGAAATCTCAACTTTAGTTGAAAAACCTGGTGCAAAAATCAAATTATAGGCTTCGCTGTCTGTCATCCGCGAAGCAGAATCTTCATCGAGCACACCACGATTTATGGCGATTTTTTTGAGTTTTTCAGGATCCATGCCTGCGCCATCGTCTTCGATTTTCAGCAGTATATGGTCGCCTTCCTGACTTGCTGATAAGGTAATCGTTCCCGTTCTTGGCTTACCACTTGCTTCACGCTCATTTGGCATCTCGATACCATGGTCCACAGAGTTACGCACTAAGTGGACGAGTGGATCGGCAAGCGCTTCAACGAGGTTTTTATCTAAGTCAGTTTCTTCACCGACCATGATCAAATCAATTTCTTTGTTTAGTGTACGAGCAAGATCACGTACCACCCGAGGGAAACGACCAAACACTTTCTTGATCGGTTGCATACGGGTTTTCATCACAGCGCCTTGCAAATCGGCAGTAACGAGATCTAAGTTCGCAAGAGCTTTCGACATTTCCTCATCATCACGGCTGATGCCTAAGCTCACCAATCGATTACGCACTAACACTAACTCACCCACCATATTCATGATCTGGTCGAGTCGTGCGGTATCTACACGTACTGTTGTTTCACCCTGAGGCACATTCGCAGAGCTAGCCTTAGCAGGTGCTTTATCGACAACCGCAATTTCCACCTTAGGTTTTGCAGCAACGACTGGAGCTGGTACTGCGGCTTTAACTGGCGCAGGAGCATGTGGTGCAGCAGTAGGTGCTACAGTCGAAACAGGGGGTGTAGGCGCTTTGACTTCGGCTTTCGCAGGTGCTCCGCCTTTGCCGTGGAGTTCGTCGAGTAATCGCTCAAACTCATCATCGGTAATTTCATCAGCATCTACAATCGGTTGAGGCGCAGGTGTTGCCACAACCTTAGGCTTAACAGGCACTTCAGCCTCAGCTTTAAATTTACCTGAGCCATGAAGTTCATCCAGTAACGCCTCGAACTCATCATCAGTGATGTCATCACCTGATGTTGAAGGTGTTTTAATTGGTGCAGCAGGCTTGACAGCAACAGGCTCAGATACAAATGTGGTAGCAGCGACCGCAGGTCCCTTTCCTGAACCATGAAGCGCATCCAATAAAGCTTCAAATTCAGCATCATTGATATCATCGATACTTGAAGACGTATTTTCAATGGAAGATGAGTTATCACTTATGTCAGCAGGGATTTCTTGAAGAGTAGGAGTATCAATAATGACTTCAACAACAGGTTCTGGCTCTACAACCTTGGCAGAAGCGACTTCAGATGGCAAAGGCGCACCTGAACTGAGCATTTTAAGTCTCGCTAACAAACCTGAATCGGCGGGATCTTGTTGCTCGCCCTGCTGGGTTTGCGCAAACATGGTATTAATTGCATCAACAGCCTGCAAAATAATATCCATCAACTCTGCGTTAACGCTACGCTTGCCTGTCCGCAATAAATCGAAGGTATTCTCAGCCTCATGACAAACATCAACCATGGGAGTTAAGCTAAGAAAGCCAGCACCACCTTTAACGGTATGAAAACCTCGGAAAATGGCGTTCAGCAAGTTAGTATCATCAGGATTATTTTCAAGCGCAACGAGTTGCTCTTGCAGAAGCTCTAAAATTTCACCGGCTTCGATTAAAAAGTCCTGGAGTATCTCTTCATCTACATCAAAGGCCATCAAATTGACTCCCAGTTAGAAACCCAGACTCGATAGAAGATCATCCACTTCGTCTTGACCCGTTACCACATCTTGACGAAGCTCGGCATTCATTATCGGGCCTTCTGCTTCAATATTATTTTTCTGAGCAATCTGACTTTCAATCATAGGTTGCTCACCAAATACCGTCAGCATAGAAACCAGATTACTTTCTACTTCCATTACTAGATCAATAACACGACGTATTATTTGTCCTGTTAAGTCTTGAAAATCTTGCGCCATCAAAATTTGATTAAGCAATTCACGTAATCGAGTCGAGTCATTTGCACTACGAGACATAAGGTCTTGTACATCGTGACAAAGGCCCTTAAATTCAGCCAGCGCTATCTCGCGTCGCATTAATCTGTCCCAAGATGGCATGACATTTTGAATATTTACAGTCACGGCATTAGCCAAAGGTAAACATTCTTCAACCGCATCCATGGTTTTATTTGCAGCTTGTTCGGTCATGTCAATAACGTAATTTAAACGTTGCTTGGCATCGGGGATCTCTGTATTGGCTAATTCAGCAAGACGATTATCAACTTGAAAATCCATCAGCGCACTATGAAGTTGCCGAGTTAATTTACCTACTTCTTCGAATAATTCTCGTTGCAGTGGAGCAGCAAGCTCCCGAAATAAATCATCTGCCTGACTTTGCTCACCTGCACTTAATAATTCAACTAAATGCTGAGCTTGCTCGAGCGTGATGAGCCCTGATGTTTGTGACTTCATAGCTCATCCTTGCTCAAGCGAGTCGTTCGAATATTTTATCTAACTTCTCTTTCAGCGTTGCAGCGGTAAAAGGCTTAACCACATAACCATTCACTCCCGCTTGAGCGGCAGCAATAATCTGTTCACGTTTTGCTTCAGCAGTCACCATTAATACGGGTAAATGCTTTAGCGAATCATCAGCGCGAATTGCTTTTAACAGATCGATTCCTTGCATACCAGGCATATTCCAATCTGTAACAACAAAATCAAAATCCCCCTTTTGCAACATCGGCAGGGCTGTTGAGCCATCGTCTGCTTCTTGGGTGTTATTAAACCCCAAGTCTCGCAACAAGTTCTTGATGATACGCCTCATTGTCGAAAAATCGTCAACAATGAGAATCTTCATATTCTTGTCCAAGGTTTCCTCCGGTGAGCTGACATTCTGTGCTCGATTAATAATTATACTTATGTCCAGTGCTTGAGTTTAGCTTTCAATCGCAACATTGCCTGACTTAATATCTGGCTAACCCGCGATTCACTGACTTCAAGAATGGCGCCAATCTCTTTTAAATTCAATGCTTCATCGTAGTACAGGGATAACACTAATGCATCTCTTTCAGGCAATAATTTAATTGCCTCAACCAGAGCAGAATGAAATTGGTTCTCAGCTAATGCTTCAAATGAATCATCATCGGACCGATCACTCACTGTAAGTATATCCTGAGATACGCCTAAATCTTCTATCCCTATGATTTTTCCGACAGAAACATCGTTAAGAATATGATGGTACTCATCGAGCGTCATATCAAGTTTTTCTGCAATTTCTGTGTCGCGTGCATCACGGCCCAGTTCTTGCTCTAACTCATCAATAGCGTGTGCAACCTTACGATTGTTACGATGAACGGAACGAGGGACCCAGTCGCCACGACGAATTTCATCTAACATGGCTCCACGTATGCGTATGCCGGCGAAGGTTTCAAATTTCGCCCCCTTGCCACCATCAAACTTGGATGATGCTTCTAGTAACCCCATCATCCCAGCTTGGAGTAAATCATCTAACTGCACAGATGCAGGTAGTCTGGCGAGTAAATGATGCGCAATTCTTTTAACCAACGGAGCATACTGTTCAACGATCGACGATTTATTGTCTAAACAAGTATACGCAGCGGCTTTATTCACTCGTTTTTTCCTCTTGAAAATCTGGTCGTTGTACTAAACGCTCAACGAAAAACTCCAAATGCCCACCAGGTTGCTGCGGCACAGGCCAGCTCAAAATTTTATTTGCCAATCCTTGATACGCAATTGCCGCTGGTGATTTAGGATAAGCTTCAACCACCAATTTTTGTTTACGAACTGATTTACGTAAGTTTTCGTCAAATGGAATCGTGGCGACTAATTCAAGTGCAACATCTAAAAATCTGTCGGTCACTTTACTGAGTTTAGCAAATAATTCCATACCTTCGCGTAAACTACGCACCATATTGGCAACTATTTTAAAACGGAACACGCCATGCTCACGGCTGAGAATTTTAATCAGGGCGTAGGCATCGGTAATCGAAGTGGGTTCATCACAAACAACGACTAGCACATCCTGCGAAGCACGTGAGAAACTGAGCACCATATCTGAGATCCCAGCCGCTGTATCTACGACTAGAATATCAAACTGAGTCCGCATCTCGCTAAATGCTCGGATTAATCCAGCATGTTGTGCAGGGCTTAATTCCACCATCCCCTGTGTTCCAGAGGTAGCTGGTACTATGCCTATCCCCTTTGGACCACGCACGATAATATCGTCAAGCTCTGCATCACCAGAGAGCACGTGAGAGAGGTTACGCTCGGCACGAATACCCAGCATGACGTCGACGTTTGCTAAGCCAAGGTCAGCGTCAAGTACCAAGACACGCTTGCCTTTTTCGGCTAATGCCACAGCAGTATTAATAGAAACGCTGGTTTTACCCACGCCTCCTTTACCGCCAGTGACCGCGATTACTTTCACTTTTTCGTTATAGGGTTGATTCATCATACGTAAACCACTTGCTTGATCCAGGGTCATAAATCTACTCAAATGCACAGGCCATATTATCTGACCACGCTGTGTCTTGTAATGATTGTTGTTCTGTACTATCTAACGCTGCGAGTGCCTGCTGGGCTAAATCTAGGGTATCCGCAACTTTCATATCTTCAGGAACTCTTTGTCCATCAGTAATATAACTTAATGGTAATCCGTTTTGGATCAACACACTTAATGCCCCTGCTAACGACACAGATTCATCGAGTTTTGTGAGAACGACACCAGATAGGGGAATGCGTTTAAAATGATTGACTGCATCTTGCAGCACACGGCGCTGCCCTGTCGCAGACAGTACCAGATAACTGCGGATAGGTATCCTGCTATTTGCAGTTAAATTATCAAGTTGCTGGTAAAGGCGCATATCTCGCTGTCCCATGCCAGCCGTATCTATCAATACTAGCTTGCGATTCCTAAACTGATAGAGAATTTGTTCTAATTCATTTAGATCATGAGCTTGCTTTACTGGACAGCCCATTATTTTGCCATAAGTTGCTAATTGCTCATAGGCTCCGATGCGATAATGATCTGTGGTAATTAAAGCAACATGTTCAGCACCATGATGTGCCGCAAAACGGGCAGCAAGTTTAGCTAATGACGTTGTTTTACCAACCCCAGTAGGACCAACTAATGCAACCACTCCGCCCTGCTTAACAATGTCATCGCCCTGATTATCAAGCATATTCGCAAGACTTTGTGGTAATGCTCTGACTAATTCAGCTGGCGTATAATGCTGGCTCAGCGCGGCTAATTTATTCGCAACCGCAGGGGAGAATTCAGCCTCAAGCAATTTGGCTTCGAGCATAGCACCGACGGGATCGATGCGTTTTTTATGTTCCGTCATCAAGGAGGATACTTGATGTGTCAGTAAATTACGCAGTGATGCTAATTCATCACGCATAGCCTCAATATCAGCACTTTGTTTCTGTGATGTTTGTGGCTTTTTATCAAACGAGGAAGGAGCTTCACGACGTTCTGGTTTCACAGCAGTAGGGGCTTGTAAGCCCTTAGCCCATGCTGGTAACTCGGCATCAACTTGCTGATGTGACATTTGTTGATTCAAACGGCTTTGCTGCTTCTCAAGTAAGGCTTGTAATGAGTCTGCTGGTGCGGCTGGCTTAGCGCGAGTTTCTACACGAACTGGCTGCTTAGCACCTAGGGACACGAGATCGTCGCTCACGTCCATAAAGGTAGGTGCTGGCGCAGTGGCTGCAGTTTTCGCTTTAGGTTCGTCATAGTCAACGGCAGCGACAATTTCGATGCCACCGTTCACTTTTTTATTTGACATAATGACGGCATCGGAGCCGAGTGTTTCTTTCACTTGGGCCAGTGCGGCGCGCATGTCTTTGGCAAAAAATCGTTTAATCTTCACTTATGCGTCCTCTACTGGCCGACTGCAGATACGATACGTATTTGCTTCTCATCAGGTATTTCTTGATATGAAATGACTCTGAGATTAGGAATAGTATGTTTAACAAAGCGTGACAGCGTCGCGCGTAACATACCTGACGTCAACAATATGGCGGGTTGTCCGACCATTTCTTGCTTCTGAGCCGCATCGGCAAGGGACTGCTGCATGCGTTCTGCAAGACCGGGTTCAATATTAGGACCATCACCACCGGTTGCTTGCATTGACTGATGCAACATCTGTTCCAACTCTGGCGCCAAAGTAATGACGGGGATTTCGAGCTCTGGGCCTGAGATTTCCTGAACTATCATACGTTTCAAAGCGATACGTACAGCGGCAGTCAAGACTTCAGTGTCATTGCTCTTAGTGCCATATTCTAACAAAGTTTGCACTATAGTACGCAAGTCTCTAACTGAAACCCCTTCATTTAATAGGTTCTGCATCACTTTTACGACATGTCCTAGTGGCATGATATCTGGAATAAAGCCATCAACCAGCTTAGGTGAGTGTTTCGCAAGCATATCCATCAGTTGTTGCACTTCTTCGTAACCTAACAACTTAGCAGCATTATTTGTGAGTAATTGACTAATATGAGTTGCAACAACCGTCGCAGCATCGACGACGGTATAACCTAGTGTTTGTGCGTGCTCACGTAACTCAGGGGCGATCCATACAGCTTCCAGGCCAAAGGCGGGATCGCGCGTTTCGATACCATCGAGTTTGCCATAGACTTGACCAGGGTTGATCGCCAATTCGCAATCATGACGAATATCTGCCTCTCCGACGACGACGCCCATTAGTGAAATGCGATACGCATTAGGTGATAAATCTAAGTTATCGCGAATATGCACCGCGGGCACTAAGAAGCCTAATTCCTGAGACAACTTTTTACGCACGCCTTTAATGCGGCTTAGTAACTCGCCACCTTGGCCCTTGTCTACCAGAGGGATCAAACGATATCCAACCTCAAGACCAATAGTATCAACATGATGTACATCGTCCCAACCTAGCTCTTTAGGCTCTTTATCTTGTCTTTCTATTGGACCCGATTTCACTTGTTCTAGCGCTTTAAGACGTTTGTTTTCATTTCGTTTATAAACAAAATAAGCTGCACCAGCAGTCATAAAGGCAAAGCTTAAAAACGCCATGTGCGGCATACCAGGAACAATACCCATTACAAACAGGACTCCGGCGGCGATACCCAATGACTTATGACTGTCAAACATCTGACTCATCATCATTTGGCCCATATCACCCGACTCGTTTTGACGGGTCACCATCAAGGCTGCGGCGATTGACAATAATAGACCTGGGATCTGCGCCACTAAACCATCACCGATAGTCAGTAAGGTATAAATTTCAACCGCTTCAGAGAAACTTAAGCCATGCTGCACAATCCCTATGATGAAACCACCTACGATATTAATGACTAAGATCATGATACCGGCAATCGCATCCCCTTTAACGAATTTGGACGCACCGTCCATCGCACCATAGAAATCGGCTTCACGGGTCACTTCAGCACGGCGTAATCTTGCTTGATCTTGGTTTAAGGTTCCGGCATTTAAATCGGCATCGATTGCCATTTGCTTACCAGGCATAGCATCCAAGGTAAAGCGGGCGCTAACTTCAGCTATACGACCTGCACCTTTAGTCACAACCGCAAAGTTGATGATAATCAAAATGATAAAGACCACTAAACCAACGGCATAGTTACCACCGATAACCACAGAACCGAAGGCTTCAATCACCTTACCCGCGGCATCACCGCCATTATGACCCTCAAGTAAAACCACACGAGTAGAGGCAACGTTCAGCGCAAGACGTAATAACGTCGCCACTAGCAGGACACTTGGGAAAGCAGCAAAATCCAACGGTCTATCAGTATAAATTGCGACTAATAATACGATGAGCGCTAAGGCTATGTTGAATGAAAAGAGTATGTCTAATAGAAATGGAGGGATAGGTAAAACTATCATGGCCAATGCTGCGAGTACGAGTATAGGAGTGCCTATACCTTTAAACGTACTCAAGCGCATTTGTTTTACTTGACCTAAAGTCGCTCTAACATCCATTCATATTTACCTAAACTTTGACGTATGACAGCATGAAAGCAAAAAATACGCCAATAGCGTATTGGCCTGCAATAATATCACGACTTCAAAGAGTTTTTAGCTTAGGTCTTAATATTTTAACTCATCGGGAATGGGTTGATTAAGCGGGATTGGGATAGGCTTGCGACCTCGACCTTTTTGGTACTGGCGCAACTGAAATACATAAGCCAAAATCTGTGCCACGGCGGTAAACAACCCTTCAGGGATTTGTTGATCTAACTTAGTCGTATGGTATATAGCTCTTGCTAATGGTGGGGCAGAGACGATTGTCACATTATGGGCCCTTGCTATCTCACGAATTTTAAATGCGACATCATCGACACCTTTGGCAACAACGAAAGGCGCGACTGAACGCTGCACGTCATATTTAATTGCTACCGCAAAATGCTCTGGGTTAACAACTATGACATCGGCATTGGGTACTTCGGCCATCATTCGACGTTGAGCCAACTCGCGTTGCATCTGCCGTACTCGCCCTTTAACTTCAGGCTTCCCTTCAGTATCTTTATACTCATCTTTTACTTCTTGTTTGGTCATCTTAAGTTGTTTGTTGTGATTCCAAAGTTGAAATGGCACATCTATGACAACAATAAACAAAATCGAGGAACATAACAGGATAAACATCCAAACCAACAAATCTAATGCATGGTAAACATTACCAGGAAGATGGTCGCTAGACAGCAACATGATGTCATTGAAATAGAAGCTTAATAAAAAATAAGCAGAAAACGCTACTACCGAAAATTTAGCAATGCCTTTGGTGAGTTCAACCAGAGCCTGCACGCCAAACATGCGTTTAAAACCAGCAAGGGGACTCATTTTACTGGCTTTTGGCATCATAGCTTGGGTCGAAAAATTGATCCCTCCAAGAGAGACGTTACCAATAAACGCAACAACCACAATCAGTAGCATAATTTTAGCCATGGGCCAGGCTATTTCACTCGCAACAACACCCCACACTTTGAATATTTCATTAGTATCAAAAATTTGCGCCCTATCCATGGTAAATACAATTTCAAACACCCGAGTTAGGCTAATGGCCAAACTTGGGCCTAGCATATAAAACCCACATGCCGCCGAAATCAATACCGCTGCAGTCCCGAGTTCTTTCGAACGTGCAATCTGTCCTTTTTCCCGCGCCTGTTCTAGACGTCTCCCCGTGGGTTCCTCTGTACGTTCGCCACTTGATTCTTCAGCCATGGGCTTCTCCTAATCCCATCATATCAAGCCATCAGCGTTACATTGGAGCGCTAACATATCGCAAAGCAGCACTTGAGCCGTCGACCATACTTCATCGAAGTGTGCCATTACCGGTGTTAGGGTTAACCACAGAATAAACAGTCCACCAATCATAGTGATCGGAAAACCAATAGAGAAAATATTCAATTGCGGTGCGGCGCGGGTCATGACCCCGAAGGACAAGTTGACTAATAACAAGGCGATAATCGCAGATATCGACATAGTGAGTGCCGCACCAAACATATACGACCCCCAATCAGCCAGTGATCGATAACTTGTGAGTGTTAAGCCTTGATTAGAAATTGGCAAAGTTTCAAAGCTTGCCACTAGCATACGGATCATCAAAAGATGGCCGTCCACAGCTAAGAAAATCAATGTCGCCAATAAAAGGAAAAAGTTACCAATAACGGGTGTTTGTTGGCCAGAACCTGGGTCAACCATAGAGGCAAAGCCTAAACTGGTCTGCATACCAATGATCTGTCCAGTGAGCACAAAGACTTGCATTACCATTTGAGTCACAAACCCCATGGCAACACCGATAATAATTTGCTGCGCGGTGATGAATACTGCGCTTAACGAAAATAAATCCACATTTTGAGTTGGAGGAAGAACGGGTGCTATCGCAAAGGTAATTGCCATAGCCAATAATAAGCGCACTCGTGTTGGTGTCGTTGCCGCCCCAAATACCACCATGACCATCAACATACTCGCGACGCGAAACAATGGCCAAATATAAGCGGCAATGGTTTGCATTAAGGTATCGAGCAGCAGCTCCATCGCGTTAGCCTATCACTTGCGGGATGCGATTCACCATCTCGATGAAAAAGTCCATCAGGGTTTCAACTAACCAGTGCCCCATAAACATTAGTGCGAGCAGCGTTATGATTAAACGCGGAAGAAAACTTAAGGTCTGCTCGTTAATCGAAGTCGCCGCTTGAAACACAGCAACGATTAACCCTATCCCCAGACCAGGCAACACAATAGCAGACACCATCATAACGATAACAGAGAGAGCTTCACGAAAAATATCAATTAGCGCCTCAGGACTCATGTGTTTACTCTCCCTTGGCTATCCGAAACTATTCGCTAATGTCCCGAGGACTAAGCTCCAACCATCTACGAGCACAAACAACATGATCTTAAACGGCAGCGACACTATCATGGGAGATAACATCATCATCCCCATAGCCATCAAGATACTCGCCACCACTAAATCGAGAACTAAAAAAGGCACAAATAGCATAAAGCCAATCTGAAATGCGGTTTTTAACTCACTGGTAATGAAAGCGGGCACTAACACACTCATAGGTGCTTCTTCGGGAGACTTAATATCCTTATAGCCAGAAATCTCAATAAAGGTCTTTAAATCCGTCGTTCTTACTTGGCCCAACATAAAGCCTCTCAGCGGCTCTTTCCCTTTGTCAAACGCTTGCTGCAAGGTTAATTGCTCATCGATATAAGGCTTCACCCCTTCATCATAAATCCGGTCGAATACCGGTGCCATGATAAAAAAAGTCATGAACAAACTCATGCCAATTAAGACTTGATTAGATGGCGTCTGTTGTAACCCAATGGCTTGGCGTAATATCGACAGGACAATGATAATCCGCGTGAAAGAGGTCAACATGATGAGCATCGCAGGTAAAAAACTCAGCGATGTCATCAGCAGTAAAATCTGCATTGTGACCGAATATTCCGTTGAGCCGTCTGGCGCCGTTGTTACTGTTACAGCAGGTAAGACGCCATCTGCGGCCCATACTGACGGCATCAATAGCAACATAACTAACCCAACTAACGCGAGGATACGTGTTGTCATTGTTTTAATTTCGCCTGACGTAATCGACTCGCAAACGAATCAGCTTCTAGATGGATAGGTTCAGCTAACTTATCAATCAAACTCACCTGCTGCGAGCTAACCCCAAGCAAATATTGTTGTTCTCCCACCTGAACCAAGACTAAACGCTCTTTTTGACCGAGGGAAGTCACAGCAATGGTCTTTAGTACGCCATTGGTCGTGGGGACTAAATTAAACCTTCTCAGTAAATAAGCTAACGCGAAAATTAATAATAAAACCAGAATCAAGCCACCTAACATACTTGCTAAGGTCGCAACTTGAGAAGGTTCAGCCATGTTTGCAGCAGGCGCTATTGAAGCAATATTCACTGCGCCTTCCCCACCGAGGCTATCGGCGCTCGCTTGAACCGCTATCACTAAACTCTGTATTACCGATGTGCTCATTTAAAGTTCCAACGACTTTTACATCTCGAATTATTTAAGCTTTTTAATTCGCTCAGTTTGACTGATCACATCCGTTAAGCGAATACCGAATTTATCGTTTACCACCACCACTTCACCGTGAGCGATAAGCGTGCCATTGACCATCACATCTAACGGTTCACCTGCGACTCTATCTAACTCAACCACAGAACCTTGGTTAAGTTGTAATAAGTTTCGAATACTAATATAGCTGCGGCCCACTTCCATCGAAATGGTGACAGGAATATCTAAAATTGTATCTAACTTAGCCGCTTCAGCCTTAGAAATAGGTCTTGAATCATCAACCAGCTCATCGAGTTCAATTGCGTTGGCTTCTTCTAACGCTTGTTCTGCCATTGCTGCAGCCCAATCATCCGTATCGTCTGTGCTCATCTTACTTCACCTTATAATTCTGATATATCACGAGATTTACCCTTACGTGTCACCAATTGCAGCTCAGATTTAACTGTCTCTGGCCGAGGGATTTTCTCACATATTTTAAGCGCTAGGTTATCTCTAGAACGGCCCATTTTACAACGATATGTCGGTAAATCCTCGATTTTCATCATGATAAACTCGGGTAACTCAATAGGAATAATATCGCCCGCTTTAAAATTCATGACCTCTTTGAGCGTTAATTCATGTTCAACAATATTGGCATCGAACCCGACCTTCACATCCATGATTTCATCGTGCAATGCCTGTGACCAACGCATATCAGTATCTTGCTTGTCACTTTGCACACCCGCATCGAGTAACTCTCGGATAGGTTCAATCATGGAGTAAGGCATAGTGATGTGAAAATCACCACCACCTCCATCGACTTCAATATGGAATGAATTAATCACCACAACTTCGGTAGGACTAACAATGTTCGCCATGGCGGGATTGACTTCAGAGTCCAAATAATCAAACTCAACATCCATTACGGGCGCCCAAGCATCTTTATAATCTTCAAATATAATCTTAAGCAGTAACTGTACGATTCGTCTTTCTGTCGGCGTAAATTCTCGCCCTTCAATCTTGGCATGGAAACGCCCATCGCCACCAAAGAAGTTATCCACTAGGATAAATACCAGTCGCGCTTCCATGGTGATCAATGCTGTGCCTTTGAGTGGGCTAAAACGCACCATATTCAAGCTAGTAGGAACAAAAAGCGTATGTACGTACTCACCAAACTTGAGCATCTGTACACCGTTGATCGACACTTCGGCCGCTCGGCGCATCATATTAAACATACTAATGCGCAAATGGCGCGCAAAACGCTCATTCACGATTTCCAGCGTCGGCATACGCCCACGAACTATTCGATCTTGGGAAGAGAAATCGTAGGAACGGGCATCTTCTCCAACAGCGTCAATTTCGTCATCATCAACGTCATCAACCCCGTGCAATAGCGCATCAATTTCGTCTTGGCTTAATAAATCACTCACTATATTGCCTTCGCCTCTTTTGGTGCTGAAGTTAAAGGATTATTGCATTACAAAACCGGTAAATAGTACTTTCTCGACAACCTTACGCCCAGTTACTGACTGTAGAGTATTTTGCACACTCAAAAGTGCTAACTGCCGTAACTCATCTTTCCCCGCTTGCGTGCTGAGCTTTTGCACATCTGCACCACTAAAGGTCGTTAAAAGCGCATCTTCAATCAGCGGAATATGTTTTTGTGTTAGCACATCATCATCGGTACCACGCACCATAAGCTGCACTTTAATCTCAACTAAACGAGCCCTATCAGGCCCTGGTAAGTTGAATAAAAAAGGACGTGGCATAGGCACGTATGATGCGGTAGCTACTTCTCCTGATGCTGGTACTTCAGCCTGAACAGCACTATCTGCTGCTACGGCGGGAACCTCTTCGGTACTGCTTCCCATAAAGAACCAGACGCCGCCACCGATTAACAGCGCGACTAAAACGCCTACACCAGCAAAAATAAATAGTTTCTTCTTACTCTTAGGCTCTTCAGTACTTTCAAGTTCTAACGATTCTTCCTTAGCCATCACTATTCTCTTTAATTTAGGCGGAAACTCATTACAGTTTTATTTGAAACGTAATTATGTCAGTCATTGCTATAGGTTACCTGCTTAAGCGTAATAATCTATACCTGAAGTTACACTAATCGCTTGATTTAAACCTAAATGTAACTCTTCTGCCGAGATTTCATCCATGTCTGCCGCATTTGAACTGCCGCCATCACCGAAACTACCTTCACGACGCTCACCTTGATCGCCTTGAGAAACATGGCTGTCAGCCAACTGCATCCCTTGCTCTTGCAATAACTCACGTAATCTTGGCATAGCTTGTTCAACCAGATCGCGCGTTTGCGGCTGAGTAACATGAAACTGTACTTGGGTTTGGTCGCCATGCACTTGGATCTTTACCAACATATGTCCAAGTTCAGGTGGATCGAGCCGGATTTCCGCATGTTGGATGCCTTGACTCACCATAGTAATCAATTGCTGCTTCATCACAGGTGAAAATCGTTGGATCATCTCCTGCATTTGGTTTTGCTGTTCTACTCCTTGACGCAATGACAACTGAACTTGCATGGTTTCTTGGCGATTTAATTGTGACATCGAGAGTGTCTGTATGGATGATGTCGACTTAAGTTCTGAGAAAGTATTACTATCATCCATAAAACTTTCGTCTCTGGGAATATCCATCGCAACCGTTAATTTAGCATCTTTCAGTAATAGGTTAGCAGCCAAATCGGAATTGGGACTCCCATCAAGATCACTTTCTGTTACAGATGTTGTATCTAATGGTTCAGATGAAGTTGAAGAGCCTAAGGTATTCAGGTCGAAAGTATTTCCCGAGGTCGCGATATTAGCCGTATTGAGACTATTCACTGTAGAGCTACTAGTCGTTGCTTTTGCCGCAGTGTTGGTTACCGACTTTATCGTTGCACTGTTCGCTAAGCCCGCTTGATTAATCACAGCATTAAGTGTGACCTCATTCTCAACTAAAGACTCATCTATACTCACCCCGACTTCAGTGGCAGAGACAAGCTCAGTGTCTTCTAAAGGTAATTCTGAAGCGTCATCGGTCAAATTTGGGTCAATCACAGCATCAGTATCCGCTGACGCTTCAAGTATATTTGGGTCTATGGGGAGAATATGTACGAGTGACTTATCAGTCAAAGATGATGGTTTAACGTCATCTGCGATTGAAATTGCTGCCATATCTGGACTAGTAGAAACTAACTTTTGTAATTCAGCAGAAAAACCCGCTTCATCGGCATCTATATCTGATGCCAGTTCAATCTCAGCAGAAACAGTAGATGCCAATGCTGAGCCGGTTAATAAAGCTGATGAAGTATCAATATTTTCTTCACCAGTTATATCTTCTTCAGCATTTAAAAATGCTAGCGGCAAACTATCTCCATCTGATGCCGTTTTCTTCATATCATTTGCCATGCTAATTTGGGCAAAAATGAGGTTTACGTCGGCGTCATCAGTTGATATATCGTCATCTTTTACTTTATCAGCAGAGGTAACCTGCACAGTATCATCAGTGTTAGCAATGGTTTTTTTAGACGCAGAAATAGAAAATGAGCTAGCAGTGACTGACGCAAGTGTAGATGAAAAGTCTTCATTATTAGACTCTTGGGAAGATGTCTTAGCGGAATTGGCCGCAGAGTTGCCTGTTTTACTTAACAGGATATTGGTCATTTGTTGCATAAGAGCTCCCAAACATCACCCAGCAAAAAAAGAAAATGGCTAGGTAAAAACGTCAATTAAACACTGCGGTTGCAGGGTCATGGACTAAATCAAAGCAAATAAGATGCCAAAACATCAGATTTTACGACAGCATATCGAAAAGAATTAACACTGAGAGGTGCCGAATTGATGCTTATGCCATCAATACAAAAAAACTAAAGAGCCTATCCGGCTAGCGAGCAGTAAAGATGCCTATCATTTCACTAACGTTGATGACGGCGATAAAATTGCTGGGAAGCAAATTCATCGGTCATTTTTTGCTCCCTTTTTTGTTCAACCACTTGACGCTTCTTCTCTTTACTGGCTAAGAGTAATTCTACTGCCTTACGTTTTTTTTGCTTTTCCAACCAATGTTGTTGTCGATATTCTTTTTGCTTTTCACCGTCGGCTACGACGCGATTTTGCTGGATAATTGCGTCATCGATCTGACGAATAAAACGGTGAAACTGGTGATAGTGACTAGCACTGATGGCTTGACCTTGCTGTGATTGCATTTGCTTCATGTATTCTAAGCGATAGTTATTGAGTGCACTGAGTTGATTCAACCGTTTTTGACATTCTAATTGCGCAGATTTTAACAATAATGCCGCTTGTTCTTCGGCATCATTGGCAAGCTTTAACACTAACAACAAGGGATCGGCGTTAGCCATACTAGACCTCGATTAATTCGATGACGCCATTATTTGCACTGTGCAGCAAGTTGCCCAAGCATGACTTGGCTATCTGCAAAGCTAAATGCATCACGCATGGTTTGTCGCAAAAAAGCATTCATTGCTGGCTGCAGTCGTATCGCATTATCAATGCGAGGATCGCTTCCTTGGGCATAGGCCCCAATAGAAATCAAATCTCGATTTTGCTGATACAAAGAATAGGTTTGTTTCACGCGGCGCATTGCTTCCAAATGTTCATTGGAGATCACCATTGGCGCGACTCGGCTAATAGAAGCTTCAATATCAATCGCAGGATAGTGCCCCGAATCCGCAAGCGAACGTGACAAGACAATGTGACCATCGAGGATCGCCCGCGAAGCATCGGCAATGGGATCCTGTTGATCGTCCCCTTCCGTCAACACAGTATAAAATGCCGTAATTGAACCTTGCCCGGGGCCACCGTTTCCGGCGCGCTCAACTAAACGTGGCAATTTTGCAAACACAGAAGGCGGATAACCTTTAGTCGCAGGCGGTTCACCCACAGCCAAAGCAATTTCACGCTGCGCTTGGGCGTAGCGTGTTAAACTGTCCATAAGCAATAAAACGTTATAGCCTAAATCGCGAAAGTATTCGGCAATACGAGTCGAGGTTTCACAGGCGCGAAGGCGCATCAGAGGCGATGTATCCGCAGGCGCAGCAACAACGACTGAACGCGCTCGACCCTTCTCACCAAGAATTTCCTCAATAAACTCTTTCACTTCCCGGCCACGCTCACCCACTAGCCCAACCACAATAATGTCGGCGGTGGTACCGCGAGTCATCATACCTAAGAGCACACTCTTACCGACACCTGAGCCCGCAAACAAGCCCATACGTTGGCCTTTGCCCACGGTCAGCATAGCGTTGATAGCGCGAACGCCAACGTCCAGCGGTTCAGTAATAGCACGGCGGGATAAGGGATTAATGGCAGCGCTATGTCTTGGCGCTTGTTGGTCGGTTTGCAACGCGCCTAAACCATCTAAAGGCACGCCGTTACCATCGAGTACGCGTCCTAGTAGGGATAAACCAACATTGAGTCCAGTTTGTTCCCCCAAAGGCACAACCCGCGCACCGGGCAATACACCACGTAATTCTTCAATGGGCATTAAATATAATAGTTCGCCATCAAACCCGACTACCTCGGCGATTAACTCGCCCGCCATGGTTTCGATCGAACATAAACTGCCCACAGGCGCACGGCAACCGCTTGCTTCTAAGGTTAAGCCGACAACACGCACCAGTTGACCACTGGCCACTGCGCGAAATGGCGGCACCTTACCCTGATGATGATTAAGCCTATTCAGCAGTTGATGTTGGCGATTTTGCATCTGATTTTGCCTCTAATTGCTCACCTGTGTTTGAGGCAGATTGTATATCCTCAGCATGTTGAGAAACCGTATCGACAACCTGATCATCAAGCTCTGATCCCACAGCCTCAGAAGCAGCAACGTGTTTAGCGGTATCTTCAACCTCTATCGCCTCTTGCAATTGACGCTGCTTGTCACTTAAGTGAGCATGTTGGTTCCGTAAAGACTCAAACACAGCATCAATACGCGATGCGAGGGTCAAATCGACTAAAGAACGATGACTACTGAGAATACAGTCACCTGGGCTTAAGGAAGGGTCAACTTCAAGTTCCCACTTACTGCGGGTCAATTGAGCGCTGGAATAAAGTTGTTCGACTAAAATAACATCGTCAGGATGCAAGCGGATTGTGACTGTTTGTTCTTTTATCGGCAGCGATTCTATACCTAAGCGCAATGCCGAAAGCACTTGTTCTGGATGAGTTTTTAATTCGTGGCCAATGACAGATTTCGCTAATGTCATACTCAGGTTCAGTAGCGAAAGTTCAATATCGCCATCGAGCAATTGCAATGGTTTTTCAAATTGAGCTAATAAGGTTTCAAAACGCGAGAGCAATATTTTTGCTTGGGCTAAACCGGTTTCTAATCCTTGCTCATGCCCTTGGGCGAGCCCTTCAGTATGGCCTTGCTCTAACCCTTCTAAACGTCCTTTTTCTAGCCCTTGCTCATACCCTTGCAGCTTACCCTCGCTAAAGCCTTCTTCTTCGGCTTGGGCGCGAATGTCTTCAATCTCAGCCATAGTCGGTGGAGAAACACTTTCCACTGTAGTCGACTTAGCGGCTTGATGATTCGAATGGCCGAACAGATTTGAGATAGAATCGTCATCGGCTTCAGTCACATCTGGCAGTGCCCAGTGACTAAACTCAATATCACCGTCGCTCAAAACCTTATTTGACGGTTTATTGTCGCTCGGATTAGAGGAACTCATCGCCACCACCGCCGCCTAACATAATTTCGCCGCTGTCACTTAAGCGACGGGCAATAGACAGGATTTCTTTTTGGGCGACTTCCACTTCACTGATACGGATTGGACCCATGGCCTCAAGATCGTCACGCAGCAATTCTGCGGCACGTTTTGACATGTTGCCCAAGATTTTTTCTTTCAGCTGATCATCTGTGCCTTTAAGCGCCTTCATCAGTACATCTTGCTGCACTTCACGGAGCAGTGCTTGAATACCACGGTCATCAACATCGATTAAGTTTTCAAACACGAACATCAAGTCTTGGATTTGCTGCGCCATTTCTTCATCAGACTCGCGCATGGTTTCCATCAACTGACTTTCGATACCCGTATCTAAATAGTTCATGATGTTGGCAGCCGCTTTTAGGCCACCCATTTTCGCGGCCTGTGCGCCACCTTGACCGGCAAACTGTTTCTCCATGATGTCGTTCAGCTCTTGCAGTGCAGCGGGCTGAACTTCTTCAAGATTCGCAATCCGCATCATCAAATCTAAGCGAGTATTTTCAGGGAATTGACCAAAAATTTCCGCCGCCTGATCGGGTTCTAAATAGGACAACACGATCGTTTGGATCTGAGGATGTTCGTTTTGAATAATGGTCGCTACTTGGCGTGCATCCATCCATTTCAACGAATCCAAACCTTTAGCACCGCTGCCCATGATAATCTGTTCAATCAGATTACCCGCTTTATCTTCACCCAGCGCGGCGGTTAAGGCTTTACGAACGAACTCTTCGCTGTTGAAACCAATAGAAGAATACTTTTGTATATCATCGAGAAACAGCTTATGTACCCCGATGACTTTTTCTTGACCAAACTCATCCATTGCCGCCATCGCCATACCCACTTTTTGCACTTGCTTCGGCTCTAAGTGTTTTAAAATAGATGCAGCATCGGCCTCACTCAAACTGAGGAGTAAGATCGCGGTCTTTTCGACACCGCTAATATCCTTAATGTTAAAGGCAGGTGGGGCCGCTGGAGCCACTTCTTTCGTTTTATTCTCAGCCATTGTCTTGTAACCAGTTTTTCACGACTTGAGTAGAGAGCTCAGGCTCATTCGCCACGAGCGCACGGATAGCTTTAATCATATCATCATCTTTGTGCAAATTAGGGATATGAATTGAACCATCATCGGCATAACTGTATTCCGCCTCTTGGGTATTGAGCATCCCTAGCGTATCTGCCGCGTACTGGTCCTCAATTTCGGCCAGTTCGTTACCTAATCTGCCATCCTCAGGCATATTCACACTGTCAGGATAGATTAAGCGTTTCAGCATAGGCCGTACCACAGCTAAAATCAGTACCAGAATCACTAGCGCACCAATACCGAGCTTAATCGCGCGCCAGAACCAAGGTTGCTCCCACAGTTCTAGTGCTGGCAAGTCTTCAACTAATTGATCCATAAAGGGAACCGTTACCACTTCTAACACATCACCCCGTTGCGAGCTAAAACCGACTGCCCCTTCGAGTAAACGACGAATGTTGGTCAGCTCTTGTTCAGTACGGGCAACACGCGCCACTTGACCATTTTCTCCGGCAGCACCGGGTTTAAAGTCCACAGCAACCGACACACTAATGCGGCGAACGGCGCCAACTTGCTGACGGGTATGGCTAATGGTGGTATCTAACTCAAAATTACGTGTCGCCTCACGGTGTGAATTACCCGCAGTGACAGACTCGGTCGCTTTAGTCGCATCTTGCGGAATGTTTGACTCCATTGGTGGCTGATTCGATAGCGCACCAGGGATCCCACCCGAAGAGCCGCCAGTGGTATTATTTTCAACGGTCATTTCGCTGCGCAGGGCTGGTAAATCAGGGTTGTAACGCTTAGAGGTTTGTTCGACCGCAGTAAAGTCCATGCTAACATCGACTTGAGAGGTGAAATTATCAGGACCTAAGATAGGTACCAAAATCGATTCAATCTTAGTGCGATACTCTGCTTCTTTTTGCTGTACTAATTCAAGCTCGCGACGGGCAGTCGCAGACGCGCCATCTTGGCTGCCTGAGTTTAATAAGCGGCCGTTCGAGTCAGTTACCGTCACCCGTGATGGCTCTAAACCTTGCACAGCAGAGGCAACGATATCAACGATAGCGTCGACTTCACCTTGGCCTAAACCGCCACGGCGGGTATTGATGACCACAGTCGCACTTGGTTTTGAGGCATTGCGAGCAAAGACGTTTTCTTTAGGTAACGCGAGGATCACTTTGGCGCGGCTAACACTTTGTAGTTGCTCAATTGCACGGGCAAGGTTTTCTTCTTGGCTGTGCTTAAGACGGGCTTGCTCCATACGTTGGCTAACACCAAAGCCGCTGTCTTGATTCAAGAAATCTTGACTAGCTGCAGGGCTGTCGACGCCTGCGCGGCTCAGCATCATTTTCACTTCTTGATATTTATCTTCGGGGACTTTAATCACGTCCACGTCGATTTGATACTTAACTTTATTTTTATCAAGCACATCTAATACTTGAACCATTTCCTGAGTTTCCATTTTTCCCAATGGACGATACTCAGGCTCCTGTGCCCACAGCATGACAAATACGGCCAAGGCCAAACAAATCGCCAAGGCTAAAATCATAGTTACTTGACGCATCATATCGACACCGCCAAGGTTTCCCATCATTCCTGACTTATGTTCTTGCTGGACACCTTGGTCAGCTAAGCCGGAATTGGATCCGACAATCATTTCTGTGCTCACGATTCGTACCTGCTAATTGGGTTATTCACTGGCCTAGACAGGCATGCTCATTATTTCTTTATAGGCTTCGACAAGTTTATTTCGTACTTGTACCGTTGCCTCGAAGGCGACACTGGCTTTCTCACGGGCGATAACAGTATCCGACAAAGTGACGGTAGTATCTCCCATTTCTAAACGCGTCGCGAGGTTTGATGATGTCGACTGTAAGCCGCTGACATTGCCGACGGCTTGCGAGAGTAACTGACCGAAGTCCGCACCACTGGTGTTATTAACTTGCTGCATGATATTTGGCTGAACGCCAAAAGACGGCGTAATTTCGCCTTGGAGTTTCTGCATTTCTTGCAGGAATGAATTTGCGCCTATTTGCATGCTGAGCTCCCAGTCGTCGAGTTCTTGACGATCAAAATACCTATAACAGGACAATGCAAAATAACGGCCAAGTTTTCAAATGGTCGTGATTGATAACAAATTGACGGGATAAGAAGAAGTTAAAACTAAGGATTCTGGATAAAGTAGGTCACTTTTGCGGTGGTATATCTTAATAAATGCAGCCTCACACTCATGGGGAGGCTGCAAGATTATCACTTGAATTTAAAGACTAATTTGGCAGTTGAATGCCCATATCACGCATTCTTGCCATCTTGTATCTTAGGGTTCGGGCGCTTATCCCCAGTTTTTCAGCGACCAGTTTGCGGCTTCCTTGGCATTGATTAAGGGTTTCTAAAATAATCACATGCTCCTGCGCTTTAAGCTCTTCCCCTAAACCGTCTGGCTCGGCAGCAAATTGATCTAGGTCTTCGCCGCCTAAAATCACATCCTGCGCATCGATAATAATGTCATTGGCGGTGATCACTTGACCGGCTCTTAATATCAAAGCCCGCTGTATAACATTATCGAGTTCACGTACGTTCCCCGGCCAGCGATGACTCAATAAACGTCGACGTGCATTTTCATCCAACTCAGGCACATCGGCGACATTCAATGCCTTGGCATGCTTAACCAGTAAATGACGCGCAAGAGGCAGAATATCCGCAGGACGTTGACTTAATGCGGGCCAAGCTAAGGGGAACACGTTGATTCGATAGTAGAGATCTTCCCTAAATCCACCGGCGGCTACCACGGCTTTTAAGTCGCGATTGGATGTGGCAAGCACGCGTACATCGAGCTTAATGGTTTTACGGCCGCCTAAACGCTCAACTTCACGCTCTTGCAATACCCGCAATAACTTAGCTTGTAAGCCTAAATCCATCTCAGAGATTTCATCTAGCAGCAAAGTGCCACCTTGAGCCTGCTCAAATTTCCCCGGACACGCTTGATAGGCGCCAGTAAATGCGCCCTTTTCATAACCAAAAAGGGTAGCTTCAAGCATATTCTCGGGAATTGCAGCACAGTTAATGGCCACAAAAGCTTGATCGGCACGGCTACTGTGTTGATGAATATAACGGGCCAAGACTTCTTTACCCGAGCCGCTTGGGCCTAAGATCATGACCGAAGCATCGGATGCAGCAACCCGCTGAGCCAGTGCTAATAAAGCTAAACTCTTCTCATCGGCAACAACTGGCTGATCCACATTTTGTTTTAACGGCAAATAGCGGGACACTTGATTGAGCAAGACTTCTGGCGCAAAAGGTTTCGCTAAGTAATCGACAGCGCCTAATTTAATGGCATCCACCGCACTACCAATCGTGGCATAAGCTGTCATCAACAACACTGGCAACTTAGGATGATGTTGCTGTAGGAAGTTTAATAATCCTAACCCACCAATGCCTTGCATCTGCACATCACTAATGACTAAATCAAATTGATGTTGTTTCAAGGCTAAGATAGCGTCTTCACCGGAGGCAACATCAATGCACTCATACTGAGCCAACATTAAGGTATCCAACAAGGCTTCACGCAATGAGGCATCATCTTCAACGAGCAATAACTTTGCTTCAGACATGGGTAATCTCCAAAGGTAATATCACCGCAGATTTAGCCCTTGGGAAGACTAAAGACACAGTGCAACCTTTATTCGGTAAGCAACTTAATTGCAGTTGTCCTCCATGATTACGCACCACAGATTGCACAACCGCTAACCCGAGCCCAGTTCCCTGCGACTTAGTTGTAAAGAAAGGTTCAAGTACCTTCTGCTGCATATTGGCATCTAAACCTTTGCCATTGTCGATGACATTCAGTAGCAACTGTTCGCCCTCTTCTGCCGCTTGAATACGAATCTCAGTGGCGCCAGCTTCGATACTGTTCATCACTAAATTGTTGATTGCCGAGCTTAATGCATTTGAATTGGCTAACATTGAACTGCTTGATGCATCATCAAATGACAAGTCACAACCTTGCTTAGCCGCTATCGGCTCACAATTTGCCAATACATTGTCGATAACCTCAGCAAGCGTAATCAAATCTCCGAGTTCATCCTGACGGCCTTTCGCCATCAATAGCATGTCGTTAACCTGACGCTCCAGTTCATTGAGTCTATCAACAAGCTTTTGCTGGAATTTTGCTTTAGCGGCATCGGATAACTTAGGACTTGCAAGATTAGAGGCATATAGCAAAGCGGCAGATAAAGGCGTGCGCACTTGATGTGCCAAGGTCGCAACCATTTTACCCAGTGCAGATAAGCGTTGTAGATGGGATAGATTTTTCTGTAATAATCGAGTTTCAGTCAGATCAGTTAACACAATTAATTGACCAGGCTCTGGCGTCAGTGGCGTAATGGCTAATTTAACGCGGCGGCCATTACGCAGTGACACTTCGTGGCCATCATCATCCTGTGGCGCAAAGGCACTGTGGATCACATCAATCCAGCGAACGCCACACAAGGAGCGCTCTAGTAATTCAACTGCAACCGGATTGGCATCCGTGACTATACCGTCGCCATTGATAATCACCACGCCGGATGGCATAGCCTGTAAAATATGCTCCATTCGATTGGACATATTAGCGGCCTCACGCAGTTGGTTCCATTGTTTGCTAGTGTGCTTGAATGACTCAATTTGCGCTAGTGGGTTGGCTGACATAGTCACTCCGTCAAAAAATTGCTTATGACGGAGTGACTGCAGTATCTATGCCAAATTAGAAATTGAACTTTAGAGGTTAAAACTACTTATATAACAATAAAATAGAAAACTAATCTTTGGTCATTCCGTACTTACGCATTTTTTCTACTAGCGTTGTACGACGTATTCCGAGCATCTCAGCCGCGCGAGCAACAACGTTATCTTGCAGCTCTAGCGCCTGACGTATCATGTCGATTTCCAGTTCTGCTAATAAATCCTTAAGGTTCACGCCTTCAGGTGGTAGCTCACTAGGGAAACGCGTCTCAGGGATTTCAACCGGCTCTTCATCACTAAAGATAGAAGCCAAAGCATCACGTTCCTGTTGCTCTTCGCTCATCTCAACACAATATTCGGGCACATCGATATGGCGATACTTAACGGGTAAGTCGTTAACATCAACCAATCCACCCGGATATAAAATGGTGAGGCGTTCGACTAAATTAGACAGCTCACGCACGTTACCCGACCAAGCATGTTCTTTTAACGACTCTATCGCACGCTGCGTAAAACGCACCTTGCCACGGCCTTCGTTGTAGACTCGGCTAACCAACTCTTGTAATAGCAAAGGCACATCGTCCTTGCGATCACATAGCGCAGGCATTTCAATCGGGAATACGTTTAGGCGGTAATAGAGATCCTCGCGGAACTCATTCACGCTGATCATGGTTTCTAAATCTCTATGTGTCGCTGCTACAACGCGCACATCGGCATTGATGGTCTTAGTGCCGCCAACACGCTCAAATACCCGTTCTTGCAGTACACGAAGCAATTTAACTTGCATCTGCAATGGCATGTCACCAATTTCATCGAGAAATAGTGTGCCACCTTCCGCCAATTCGAAACGGCCCTTACGAGAACAGATAGCCCCAGTAAATGATCCCTTCTCATGACCAAAAAGTTCACTCTCTAACAACTCTGGCGGTATAGCACCACAGTTAACAGGAATAAAAGGGCCATCACGACGCTCAGACAAATAATGGATATTACGGGCGACCACTTCTTTACCGGTACCGGATTGACCCAGTACTAGTACAGTCGCCTCAGATGTCGCCACTTGATTAATCAAGTGTCTTACATTGGCAATACCATCACTGCGCCCAACCAAGCTTCGGAATAACTTAGTTTGATTTGCACTTGTGGGGACTTGAGGGCGCTTAACTTGGCCAAATACTTGACAGAAGTGTAGTAATTCGGTGAGTTGAGGATAGGTTAAAGGTTCCTCAATGTTTCCAAGAATGTTAGACACTTGCAGATCGTCAACGTTGCCAAGCAACAGCATAGGTTGCCATGGATGTTGACCCGCGATGTTTTTAAGTGCATCAGCATCCATAACATCAGTTAGGATAACTAAAGCTCGAAAACGAGTATCTTGGAGGCTAGCACTTAATTTTTCGGCGTCAATTTGTGCAATTTGCTCACCTAAAAAATCAAAAATGCAACACAGGCGACTTAAGCGCTCTGATGGGGTTCCGACAAGTAAAATTCGTTGATCTGTTTGCATCATTCAGTAGGCCGTAAAGCGCTAATAGGTATTAATTCGCATTAATTATTTATGATTAGTTGCTGTAAAAGCTTAACAAATTCAATGTAACAATCTGTGCCACCATCACTACTGTGATGAATATTGTATTATCAGCAGTCGAGAAGCAAGCTTCGGATGCGGATTATGCCAAACTGAATTCATTTTAGTTCATTTATGCCATGATTCTAGTTAAAACAGTCAATAAATTGACATCAGCCAAAAAAAAGACGCACTCAGTGCGCCTTCTTCCTGTTGATCTATAACCCCATTAACTCGCTTCAGTATGGGAAGATAAATTATGTTTATCCGCAGGGATAGCATCCCATGCTTCCTTGATTTCGCGCAACAATCCAGCAACATCATCTAATGCCACAGGATCGTTTTGCACATTTGCATCAGTTAAACGTTGTACCATAAAATCGTAAAGATTGGCTAAATTAGTAGCAATATCACCACCTGCATCCATCACTAGAGTGTTTTTTAGCCCGAGAATGATACCGATAGCCTTACCAATCAATAAACCTTTATTGGCTATATCACCTTGTTCCATTGCTATTTTTGATTGAGCGATGCGTTCCAATGCCCCATTAAACAACATCTGAGTAATTCTGTGTGGAGAAGCATCTGCGATCTGACTCTCGAGGGAAACTTTACGATAAGACTGGAGTGAGCCTCTCATAACTACCTACCTGTTTGCATCCAAAGTTTTATACAAATTTACTTTTGAAGTGTTACTTTTTCTGAGTGCTAACTCATTGGCGTACTGCTGCCTAACATTAGCAACACATTGCTCGAATGTCAGACTTAGCTTTTGCTGTTCAGTAAGTAACGTAACATCATCTTGAGTTGTGTCAGGCAGCCATTGTAGTAACAATTCTTGACGCCTGTTTATCAGTTCTTGCAGGATACTTGCCAATTCTTCTGACTCATCAAGATTACCTGCAACTGTATCCAAATGTGATAATGTTTCATGCACTAACTTGTTTACTAACTGCAGCTCAGCATGAGCATTTATTGATTCAGACATGTGGGTCACTCAATATTATTTCTTATTTGAGACTAATCCAGGTAACGAATCGATACGAGCCTGAATAGTGCTACCTTGCGAATTAAGCTGGCCAACCATCAAATCCATAGCATTAAACTGCTTGGTAAGCCGAGCTTCATAGGCTTTCATTTTCAACGCAAAAGCTGCTCTTTCATCCCCTAGACGGGAAAGTCGGTTATCCAATGTTTCATCACGGCTATCAAGCAATCCCCCTGATTGAGTATATGCTTCACCCACACTAGTCATTTTGGCAGCAAATCCGGTTCCCTCTGTGGTAAAGAAGTCGGCCACTGCACTTATATCATTCTCAAGAGCTTTTTTTAAGGTATCCTCATCCAGCTCCAAGGTTCCATCACGTGTGGTTTTAATGCCTAGGTTTGCTAGCGCCATACCATCGCCATAAGAGGAAGAGATCACCCCGCGAAACTGGCTTTGCAAGCTACGAATAAGAGAGTCACCTTGGAATATTCCCACCTGTTTAGTTTTAGGATCATAACCCGACATTCCCTTCACTGTGCTTGTCATGGTGTTATAAGATTCAACAAACTCCTTTATGGCTTTGGTTGCAGACGCCTTATCTTGCTCAATTGTCAATGTGGTAGATTTATCGACATCGGCATCTTTAAGAGTCAAAGTCACGCCCTGTATTGCATCCCTAACCTCATTAGAATTTGATGTCACCTTGAGGCCATCCACATACAGAATTGCATCCTTGGCACCCTGCACCTCAGTCATGGTGAAGGTATCGGCAAGGGCAGTACCTGTATCATCGTTTGCTGTCACTTGGATTTGATTTGCTGTGCCCGTTTTATTGGATGTCAGCACCATCTGCGGTCCAGCATCACTGTTGATGATGGTGGCCGTTACCCCAACATTGTCGTCAGCCTTATTGATTTTTTTTACAATATCCTGAAGTGAATCACCGCTCGCAACATCTATGGAGAAGCTTTTTCCAGCGACATCAATTGCCAAAGAGCCACTACCAATGGGCGCTGTGACATCTGTGACGTTAGCCGAGCCTACTTTCTGACTTTGAGCGAGCTGCTCAACCACTAAGTTATAACTGCCTGCAACTGCATCGGAATCAGTCTTGGCCGACAAATAGTCGCTTTTAGATAACTTAGAAGTAAACCCAGTAAAGGTTTTAGCTTCAGACAATGGCTTCAATTTATCCAAAAAATCAGAAATACTGCTTTTTAATGCGCCTAGAGCCGAGATTTGAGTATTAACAAGGCCTTCGGTCTTATTGAATTGCGCCTCTTTGGGAGCCTTTTCAGCGTTTACCAAAGCTGAGACTATGCCACCAATATCAAGCCCTGAACCAATGCCGCTTGCAGTTAAACCCGCCATGTTAACCTCCCCTGCCTCTGAGTCTTTATTGACTTAGGCCTCTGTTTTCATCAATACGCCAGCAATTTCCGACATCTTTTCAGCCAATGCCAAAGCCTCTTCTGAAGGAATTTGGCGGATCAGTTCACCAGAGTTCACATCCACGACACTCACGACTGGTAAACCTTCAAGCTCATCAACTTTAAACTCTAGCCCTTTTTTCATCATTGACATGGTTTCAGTCAATGAACTTGCAACTTGAGTCAGAGATGTTTGTTCTTCTTGTTGATCTACATTAGCTGTATCTGCCAACGCATTGACAACATCGGAATTTAAAGCAAAATTTACACCATTTTTAACGTTTGTAGCTGCATCAACAACTATCTGTTGTGGAGGGATAGCCGATTTGGTTGCCGCATTCACTACCGATTGCAGTCCAATGCCTGCATTTAATGTTACGTCACTCATATCGTGTTTCCTATATTTTGCATCGGCCATACAACAGATGCGGTAACACTAGAACAATAAAGGGAGAGCAAAACTGCCCTCCCTCTGCCCAGTCAAACGAAAACCTTTACTTCGCTTACAGCAGTGACAAGGCCACTTGAGGAAGTTGGTTCGCCTGTGCCAGCATCGCAGATGAGGTTTGTGACAGAATCTGCTGTTTGGTCATAGTGGCAGTTTCTTTCGCAAAGTCCACATCTTGTACTCGGCTACGAGCATCAGACACGTTAGTCGAGATATTGCTCAAGTTGTTGATGGTGAAGTTCATACGGTTTTGTACCGCACCTAAATCGGCACGTTGGCCGTCAATACCTGCAATTGCAGCGTCAATCACTGCCAGCGCATCCTGAGCACCTTTCGCAGTATTGATATCAATCTTGCTTACCGAATTCAATGTTGAGCTACCACCGGTTGCTGTCACTCCACCGCCTAACAACTCATTAACGGCTGCACCACCTGAAACACTAAATTTGTCTGAAGATGATAGATTCAGTGAAGACGCTACACTGACTGAGGTATTTGTATCATCAGCTGTATTACCACCTAATTTTGCTGTTGATGCTGCTGTTCCCCCGGTAAGCTCAACCCCATCAACCCCTTTAGCATTAATAGTGATGTCACCAGTATCAGTATCATAACTGATATCATAGCCAGCCTTGCCTAAGTCAGCAGCTAATGCTTTTGAATCACCCTTGTATGTGGATAAGTCATATGAATCAACTTTTGCTCCAGCGTTGCTGACAATATTGAGTTTACCTGTATCTGTTAGACTCAAACCTTTTAACGTAGTGCTGAGAGAGGCTTCAGCCTTAACGCCTGTGCCAGCCTTATTAATGTCATCTGCAACAGTAGTAACATAGGCATCTGCTCCAACCGCCACTGTTTTACCATTGATAGCAAAGCCAGCAACACCTGTAACAGTACCAATGGCCGTTGCTAAATTGGTTGTGGCCGCTTTACCGTATACAGTCCCTGCACCTGAAAT